>JAUWSZ010000048.1 GCA_030609865.1 bacterium
AGGCTGTTCAAAAAGTTCCAGATGCAAGGCAGGCAAAATCCCGAGGAATGAGGCGTACTTACTGTACGTTGAATGACGAGGGATGAAGCCGAACGCCGCAGATGGTACTTTTTCAACAGCCTCTTAGCCTTCCGTTGCGGTAAAGCAGTAAAGCAAAGAGTCGATGGGAGGAATCACTTTGCCTGCTCATTCCGCGGTTTTCGGTCCGGTTGAATCCTACGGAATATCTGCACCTTCGGCATATCCGTTGCAGTACGGAACCGGTGGAGCGAAGGGTCCTCCCTGTTTTCGAAGGATATGTCCGGATAGTCGATTTCAATCGGCTGATACATGTTTCGCGGCACGTTGTTGATGAGATACTCTGCCACCGCATAGTCTTTCTCACAAATGATGTTCCTGCGCAGGACAATCCATTCGGCCTCTTTTGCGGGCTCCAGGTCTTCGCCCGTCAATCCACCGACTACGCGCATGCCCGTGTAGAATTTCACGGGCAAATCCCCATAAGTAATCGCGACGACGTCATCTTGGTTGCCGTGTTCGTTCAGGTAGTTGACGATGCCCTCGATAGGCCCGTCATAGTCATGGGTGAGTTCGTACAGGAAGTCTCGGATCGGGTGCGTGAAGATCAAGAGCGCCATGATGAGGAGTCCTGCCAGGATGTGCACGTTCACGGCGGTTGCGACGATGGCGCCGACCAACGCGAATGTTACGGGAAGCAATGGGGTTAGATACCTGAAGAAGGGGGCGGGATTTGTCAAAGACAAAGCAACGAGGTTGAAAGTCAGGAAGAGGAACAGGAGAAACAGGCTCTTCCATACGTCGGTGTCTTTGGCCCAGGCAGATTTTGGGCGTTTCCAGGATATGGCACAGACGACCACAGCGACGAGTAGCAGCACGGGTGGAAACACATGTGTTTTCAAATGGGCGAGGTGTATGTTTGCGGACAGTAGGAATTGTTCCATGTCGAACATCCGGGCTCCGTAAGTCTCATAGTATTCCATGTCTGACAGCCAGATAATCCAGGGAAGGTTGATGGCCACGACGAGACCGGAAGACAACAGGATCCTTCCCCATAGGTTGCGATGGCATACGAGCGTGTGCATGGCGACCGCTGCAAGCAAGGTCGCGCAGTAGATGTAGTGGGTGTGGAAGAGCAGCGTTGCAGCCATCACGAAGATCGTGTAGGCGTGCTTCTTTCGTTTGAGGATGCGATCATAGGCGTAGAGCCCGAGTAACGAGAAAAAGGCGGCAGCGCTGTAGTAGCGAGCCTGTCGCGCGAGAATAAGAAAGGGCACGGAAAAAAGGAGTCCCAGTGAGGCTGCAACTCCTGCGGTCTTGCTTTGCCAAAAGGATTTCTAGAAGAAGTACAGGAGGATGACTGTGCCTATTCCGAGCAATGCTGAAGGGAGCCGGGCGGCCAGCGTGTTCGTGCCGAAGAGCGAAAAGGACGCTGCCACTACATAGAAGGAGAACCATGTTTGCCATCTGTACACGTAGCTGTCGTCGTACTCGGCTCCCAGTTCCTGGGAATAATGGTTTCTGCCGTCGTAGCCGAGAGGAACGCCGTGGTCGAGAATGGTTTTGCTTATGAGGGCCGTTTGGGCTTCGTCCTGCCAGAGATACTGGTTCGAGAGGTTTGTGAGGAAGAGAAGCGAAGCAAGAGAGAGCATCGCGAGGAGGTATGCGGGTTCGGTTAGAAGAATCTGTTTTAGGCGCATGTTGTGACTGCCCATGAATTGCCGGATGGGAAACGGCTCGATCGATGTGTCACATGGGTTCTACGATCCTGTAAAGCCGCTCGATGTTGCTTGTTGCCTTGTAGGCGTATCCCCGCGCATACCAGGAAGGGTCGTGCGCGATGGCCTGGTCGAGCAGGCGCAGCGCATCCTCACTGCCGATTTCCCCGAGGGCCTGATAGACCTTCGTCCTTACGATCATCTCCGGGTCGGATACGCCCCCCCTCAACGCGGAGAAAAGGATCGGGTCTCTTTGATATCTCATCGCAACGAACGCATAGTGACGTACCCTTGGGTTTGGATCCCTTGACAGCAGCGCAAGCTTCTCGTTCGGAAGATGCATCGGGCAGTAGACCAGACTGAAATAGCGCTTGCTCGCACTCGTTGACGAAGCGTACGTATGCGCCCTTGTGTTCGGGTCGGCGTTCAGGGCATGAACAAGGGCTTGGTTATACAGGCCGCGGGCAGGAAGCACAAGCCCTGCAAGCAGAAGAACAAGGGCGACTGCCTTCTGACGTTCATACACGTCCTCCAGGAACGTGACGAATCGTAGGATCAGAAGAAGCAAAGCAACCAAGAACCCTCCCTTGAAGAACCAGCGAGTGCCCCTCCGAATCGCTTTGTTACGGTCAAACCGTTCACTTGCTTTCCGGATGAGCGCCTGTCCTCGAGGTTCCGCTCCGGTAGTGGAAAGCAGGAAAGAGGGGCAATCCAACTCCTTCCTGCTGATTACGAGCGAAGTGCCCTTCAGGGCACAGGGGTTCCGATGCTTGAGCAATAGAGTCCCGGAGGGAAGAGGTTTCGAAACTTGAATGTCTTCCGAGATCGCGATCACCTTCTGGGCCTGATACAGAACGGGCTTGATCACATGTGCGGCAAGCAGGGTGTGGGCGTAGTAGAAGTTGCTCAGCAAGTTCCCTGTGGGCAGGCCCATCAGCATGTCGCGCACAGTAAGGGATGAGATGGTGCTGAACGAAGCGAAAGGAAGCAGGAACGGCAGAGCGAAAAGGGCCAGGCGCAGCCGATTCCTCCTCTTCGATTCTCTCCGTCTCTGTGCGTACATCCAGGGGATCCAGAAGAAAACGGGCGTCAGGACGGCCCACAGGACGGACAGGACGGGCATCTCCCTGCTGAACATCAGGAACAGGTAGACAGGGATCAGCAGCAGGGTCAACAAGGGCTCGATGGGTTTTCCCCACTGGCCTCTCGCCCACGGGACAATGGATACGGCTGCGGCGAGCAGGGCTGTCAATGTGCCCAGGGTGATGCCAAAGAACAGTGCACTCCCGAGTCGATGATGAAAGGATTGCAGGTAGGGGTCATCCGGCGCAATCAAGGCACGCATGTCGTTGGCCAGGAACCATTCCATCGTGGTTGCAATTATGTCTGCGTGGATGCGTACCAGAAGCAGGCCAAAGGCGGTATAAAGAAGGATACACGCAATCATGCCCAGAAGCATGCCATCCAGAAGCTTTCCGATGTCTCTTCTGTTCGAGCTGTCGTAGAGTCGCAAGCTCTGCTGCCTCCAGGTACGATGACTCAGTGAGGATTCATCCGTCAGCGGTCCCATTCGGGCATTTCTTCCTCGGAGGGAACAGCTTCGAGGAAATCAGCCCCATCCGGGCGAGCCGATAGGTCAGCGCCGTAGCCAGGCATCCAAAGCCATACTTGATGCTGCGCCTCAGGTTGATGGAAGAGGCCTCCGGGAAATATTTGGTAGGGCAGCTGTTCTCGGCAATGGTATGCCCTGACCAGAGAATTTGGGCGAGCATCTGGTTGTCGAACACGAAATCATCCGAATTCACGTCAATGGGCAAGTCTTCCAGCAATCGCCGGGAAAAAGCACGGTATCCGGTATGATATTCAGAAAGCTTTGCATCCATCAACAGATTTTCTGCAAAGGTCAGGAAGCGATTCGCCACGTATTTCCAGAGGGGCATGCCCCCCCGCAGGGCATATCCGCCCAGAATGCGGGACCCGAGTACACACGGATACAGCTCGTTTCCTATGATGGCTGCCATGGCCGGGACCAGCTTCGGCGTGTACTGATAATCCGGATGAACCATGATGACGATGTCTGCGCCCTCCTCCATCGCCAGGCGGTAACAAGTCTTCTGATTCGCGCCGTACCCGCGATTTGCAGGATGGACATGGACCCTGACCCCGGGCAAAGAACCGGCTACGGCCACGGTCTCGTCCTGGCTGGCATCATCTACAAGGATCACCCGGTCGACGATACCCTGGTCCATCAGTTCCTCATAGGTCCTTCGGACGGTCCCGGCCGCGTTGTAGGCCGGCATCACGACGACTACCTTCTTGTCCCGGAACATGGTCACCTCGATCCGCTGCGTGTGGGTCGCGATCGCTTCTACGGCTTTCTCACGAAGACCGCCAGCCAGAAGTCTGATTTCGGAGTATACCCGATTGCCTCTTCATCCCATCGGTACAGGGTTCGGTCCCATGACACAATATCGATTATACCGGCTACTTCGTAGAATTCATCCCGGTATCGTTCAGACCATTCAAGAATATGCGTTGCCGATTCGGGTCCAGCCAGCCATGAAGTAGGAATGTTGACAAAAATCAAGTACTTCGGGCGAGCCGACTCGATTTCCTGAATCATTTCCTGCTGCATCTTCGGGGCAAGATGGTGATCTTCCATCAGGGCATAGGTGTAGATGTATCCGGTCGCTGCTCGCCGGCGAGAATAGAAGTAGATCTGTGGTTCCGAGCCGATCACCGCGATACGATCATCCTTTGTGGTGCGTTCGTTGATGTAGCGAGCGATCTCCAGGGACTCCGGGAAAGGGTTGAGACCGTAGGTCGTCCTGGAGGCCAGGGTTGGGTCTTCAGCAAAAAAGAAGCTCCGTTGCCGATAAGCCCCGTGAATGATCGAACCTATGATCAGGAGAGTGGAGACGGCCCGGCCCAACCTGACGGACCGGGACCCGGCGAAAAGATCTTCAAGGCTGCCTATGGCGATCCCTGCCAGGAGAGAAATCGCGGGCAACAGGAAAACGAAGTAGTGAGGGCGGAAATAGAGGCCCGGACAGACGGCCAGAAACGAGAAAATCGTGAATCCGGCTACGAAAGAGCGTTGTTTCCGAGCCTTCCGGTTCCAAAACAAGGCCGTGAAACCAACACCGGCGAGAGTCCACGTGAGAGGGGCGGAGAGGGCAAGGGCTTCCATTCTGTTCTTGAGATTGTGCCAGCCGGCAGCCGCCGGCAGGCGGGAGACATATTCCTGTGCGTACTCGAATGTCCAGAACCAGAACTTTTCGAACACACCCGCCCACCACAGAATCAGGCAAGTCAACCCGAAGGGCAAGAGAACACCCGTGAAGAACAAGAGGCACTTCGCCGAGAAGGGCTTCCACTGAAACGGCCGGTACCGGAGTTCGGAATTGAACAGGTACAACCCCGCAAAGATGATGAAGGCCGCGCCATGCTGTTTCATGAGGAAGGCGATCCCCAACAGCACGGCCCCTGCCAGGGTGGGCCACGGACCCCGGCGATTCCCGGATCGCATCAACAGCAGAATCCCGCCGAGTGCAGGGGGGAGAACGAAATGTTCAGCGTTAGCGAAGATTCCCTGAACGGGCTGGCCCAGGGAGAGGAGGGCAAAGGTCGTCGCCGCAGCGACTCCGGCCACTCGTCCGTGCAAGCGGTTGGCGAGAAGGAATACCAGTAGAATGGTAACCGCATTGACAACAAGGAGGCCCAGGTGAATGCCTTGGTGCGTCTCGCCGAAGGCGGCCTCGATCAAGGCGTAACCGGCATAAATGCCTGGCATCTTCATGTTATAGACGTGACGGTAGGGGGGCACCCCCTGCAAGATGAGTTGGCCGGCATAGGCATATTCTCCCTCATCACGCTCCAGGGGCACGTCCACGAGGCGGATACGAACCGCTGCTGTCAGTAACAGGATCGTCAACAGGCAAGCCAGGACCCAGGAGAATCGCAAGCCCTTGAGCCTTCTCTGCTTGTCGTAGGGTGCTGACATCTGCGAAACACCTCTGCGGCTAGAACCTTTCATTGGAACATCCACGTTTTTTGCGTAGATGTTCGGAGAAGGTGATGTTGGCGGGGCGGCGCAAGCCGCCTTGGGAAGCTATTCTCGGACAGCCTCCTGGGGCCTTCCCTGATGGGTGCCGGTCTGAGTCTGCCGGTAAGGGCGACCTGCCCTGTATCCCTGCAATTGTCTTCCGAGTTCCCGTACCCGTTCCTCGGGACCGACTGACTCAGCAAGTGAGATGGCCTCCTCCAAGGTTGCGACCGCCTCGGGAAATCGACCTGCCTCTGCATAGGCCGCCGCCAGGGTGTCGAGGAGGTTGACCTCCTTCTTTCCCCAGAGGTGGCAGGCCCTCTCGGCCAGCTCGACCGCCTCCGTTCCGTCGCGTAGCCCCGGATCCGGATGCGTCGCCCGAATCCACGCGAGATTGTTGTAGGGGCTCGGGTCATCCCGGTCCAACCGAATCGCCTCACGATAGTGCTCGATAGCCTCTTCGTGAGCGCCTTTCTGGCCCAGGACCATGGCCAGGTTTCGGTGCGCTGCCGGGTGCTCGGCATCCAGAGACAGGGCCCTGCGAAAATGGGCGATGGCCTCGTCCAGGCGTCCCCTTCGAGCCAGGAGGAAGCCCAGGTTGTCGTGCGCTCTTACGTATTCCGGGTCGAGCCGCAGGGCTTCGCGATACTCGGCGATGGCTTCGTCGTCTTCGCCTTGCCGGGCCAGCACGAAGCCCAGGTTATTGTGCAATTTGGCGTGCTTGGGACTGAGCCGCACCGCTTCCCGACAATGCACCAGGGCTTCCTCCATGTTCCCCTGCTCCATCAAGGCAACCCCGAGCCTGCTGTGTGCGTTCGGGGCCTCGGGATCGAGCTGCAGGGCTTCGCGATAGCTGGCAACGGCCTCATCCGTTCTGCCTTGCAGGGCCAGTGCAAAACCCAGCTTGGTGTGTGCCAGAACGAATTGCGGGTTGACCCGAAGGGCCTCGTGATAGTGTCTGATCGCTTCGTCCAGTCTTCCCTGTTCCACCAGGACGTTGCCCAGATTGCTGTGGGCAAGGTAATACCCCGGACTGATTCGCAGAGCTTCCCGGTAGTGCACGGCCGCTTCGTCCACTCTTCCTTCCTTCTCGAGGGCATACCCGAGATTGTTGTGGGCCAGCTTGTTGCCCTTCGTCACCCTCAGGGCGCGTTCGAAAAGGGTGATCCCGTCCCGCCAGTGGTCCACCTGAAACCACGCAGTCACCATACAGCCAATCGTCACCAGTGCCGCGCAACCGGCGAGCCAAACCTGCCTGCGCCGCCAGCCCGCCGTAAGGTCGGCTACGCCCCAGACCGCGATCACAAAGATGCCGATCAGGGGCACGTACGTGTAACGGTCCGCCATGGACTGGTTGCCCACCTGGACCAGTCCGATCACCGGTGCCAGGGTTCCCAGGTACCAGAACCAGCCCGTGCTCAAGTATCCCCGGTTCCGACCTGCCCGAACGATCAAGACACTGATGCCCACGAGTGCCACCCCGGCCCCCACCCAGTGCGCCGTTGGCAACAGTTCACGATAGGGATAAAAGGCTGCCAATCCGCTGGGCCAGACCATCTTCCCCAAGTAAGCCACATAGCTGACCAGGGCATTGGCAACACGCATACCGAACGGCACCTCATGGGTGAGGAGCGTCGAGCCGCCACGCTGTTGTGTTATGAAAGTTGCCACGCTGGATGCAACGACCAGAACGAAGAGCGGGACCTTCTCGACAACCAGTCGCAGCACGCCTGTCTCCCGGGCATTGTGTTCCTCGTAGGCCGGGTTTCTGCTTTCCTCGGCTCTCATCCTCCGGCCGAACCGAAGCCGCCTTAAGGGCCAATAATCCAGAAGGAGTAGCACGAACGGCAGGGTCACCATCATCGGCTTGGCCATCAAGCCCAGCGCCAGGAATGCAAAGACCGGCCCGTAACGGGCCCGGCACGGGCGGGCGACATACCGCCCATAGGCCCACAAGGTCAGCATGAAGAACAGGGTGCTCAACACGTCCTTCCGCTCTGCCACCCATGCTACCGACTCCACATGGAGAGGGTGGAGCGCAAAAAGGGCCGCCACCATCGCACTCCTCCAAGCGGCCCCGGTCATGCTCTTCAGGACCAGGTACAGCAGCAGGCTGTTCATGATATGCAACAGTACGTTTACGAGGTGATGGTACCCGGCGTTCAGGCCAAATAGCTCGCAGTCCAGCATGTGCGAAAGCCACGTCAGGGGGTGCCAGTTGCTCGACCACACGGCCGTGAAGGCCCATCCAACACTCTCCCGGGTCAGGCCATTTCGTACATGGGGGTTCTCATAAACGTAGTGGTCGTCATCAAAATTCACGAAGTCATATTGTGCCGTCTGCCCATAGACGGCGAGTGTGGCCACGACAAGAAAAAGACACACGGCAAGGTCACGCCGCATTCCCAGGCTCCTTTGTATTGGGACCGACCCCTTCACTCCGGATCGTTTGCCTCATCCACCCGTCTCCGGCTCGCCAGGCGTGTCTGATTCCTTGACCTCACGGTAAGGAAGTCCTGCCTTGTAGCCCTGCAATCGTCTCTCGAGTTCAAGTACCCTTTCCTCCGTGCCGACCGGGGGGCCGAGCGAGAGGGCCTCCTCCAACGTCGCGACAGCCTCCGGAAATCGGCCCGCCTCTGCATAGGCAGCCGCCAGGGTGTCGAGAAGGTTGGGCTCCTTGTGTCCCCAAAGGGCACAGGCCCTTTCGGCCAGCCGTACCGCCTCTGCGCCGTTGCGGAGTTCCGGGTCCGGATGGGTTGCCCGGATCCATGCCAGGTTGTTGTAGAAGCTCGGGTCGTCGGGACTCAACCTAATCGCCTCGAGGTAGTGCCCGATGGCCTCTTCGTGTTTCCCTTGATCGGCCAGGACGAGGGCCAGGCTTCTGTGCGCTTCCGGATACTCGGAATCGCCGGCCAGGGCGTTGCGAAAATGTGCGATCGCCTCGGCCGGCTTGCCTTGCCGTACCGACAGGGCACCCAGCTCATAGTATGCCTTGGCGTACGTCGGGTCGATTCTGACGGCTTCCCGGTAGTGGTCGATCGCTTCCTCAAGCCTGCCATGCCCGGCCAGTAGAACGCCCAGGTTGTAATGACCGTCAGCGTAGTAGGGGTCGATCCGCAGCGCCTCGCGGACGTGGCCGAACGCCTCGTCCCGTCTGCCCTGCCGGGCAAGCGCAAGGCCGAGGTTGTTGTGGGCCTTGGCGAATTCGGGATCGATCCGGAGGGACTCCAGATAGTGAGCCATCGCCTCGTCTTGTCTTCCTTCCTTAATCAGCGCATTTCCGAGATTGCTGTGCGTGGCGGCCTGTTCGGGGTCGATTCGCAATGCTTCCTCGTAATGCTCGATCGCTTTCTGCGTCTCCCCTCGTGCCATCCACTCGTTTCCGAGGTTGTTGTGGGCCTTGGCAGACGCCGGGTTGATTCGGAGCGCCTCCTCATAATGTCTCATCCCCTCCTCGCGCTTCCCTTTCTCGACCAGGGCATTTCCCAGATTGCCGTGCGCCGTGTCCAGGGCGGGGTCGATTCGCAATGCTTCCCAATAATGCGGGATGGCCTCCTCCGTCCTTCC
>JAUWSZ010000160.1 GCA_030609865.1 bacterium
CCCGGGAACACTACGCAGCTGCGTGACCTGGCTGTTTCCCATGATCGGCGGAGTCACCACCGCCTCGTCGGGGGGAACCCCCGCCAGGATGTTCTGCAAGGTCGCCAATCGGGCCAGGGTCGGATCCAGGGGGGAACCTGAATGCAAAACCTGCTCCACGTCATCCACCTGGATGGGTTGGCCCAACCGGCTGCTCACCTCGCCCTGCAAGGCGACCCCGAACGGGATGACCGTATTGAAACTGACTCCGACGAGGTCGATATCCTCGGGAAACTCCCGGAAGTACTGCATCGTGCTCCCGTAGTCTCCGCTTACGAGGCCCCACAACACCTCCGCAATAGGGTCGTCCGGGGGAGGATCGCCTGTTACGCCGCTGACGAGGGGTCTTCGGCTGTGGATGTGCTCATAGAACAGGCCGAACTCCGTGTCATACAGCCAGGTCGCAAAATACCGCAGCGCAACCCCTCCCTGTCCCATGTGGCTCGGTTCTCTGTCAGGCCCTCTTGGGATCCAGCTTCCGAAGGGCGGAAAGGACCCCACGGCTTGGACGGGATTGTCCGTCGGCCCGTCCGGTGGCGCCAGGCCGCTGCCGAGCATCGCCCTGCTCGCCCCCGGGCTCGCAACGTCTGTGGTGGAGAAATAGGTGCCAAAGGGCTCGATCTCCGTGTTGTCCCAGTAGAACTGGTAGAAGCCTTCGATCGAGAGATTGTCGGTGATCCCTGCGTTCAGGCTGATCATGGGAAGCGGTATCAGCGCCTCCTTCAGCTGCGCACCCGCCACTCGGAGGGCCGTGACGTCCACCGGGTTGATGCTGTTGATGCCGCCCTGAATGAATGTACTCTCCCCCCAGCTCAGCACCTGGTTGCCGACCCGTACCGTAAGGGGCCTGCCAAAGACCTCGTAGTCGCCCACCACGTAGAGATCGAGGAGCCGAATGTTCAGGCCCGCACGTCGTTGCGCCTGATCTGTAAAGCCCCTGAAACGCGGATCGAACTTCATGATGGCCCAGTCGTAGAAGTAGTAGAAGCGGCCGAAGAGGCTGTAGTTCTTCCAGCCCAGCTCCACCTCGTGGAGGATCTTGACGTTGAGCGAGGTAACGTCCCACGGGTCGAAGTTCAGGTTGCCGTCATCGTAGCCGGATGCATAGGCTTCTCCACCGTTCGTCTGGGCGACGAGTTCGGGATCACGATCTTCCACGCGAATCGAGATTCCCGTGGAGACCGTCGTGTGAAGCCTCCCCTTGATCGGGCCGGTGCTTATGTCCAAGGCCCACGCCGACGGAGGCCCGACCCCTTCGCTCCCTGCGATCAGGCCGATGAGCGCCGTCAGGGCAATCGCCAAACCCGCCCTGTTCGTTCGCATTCCCCCCCAAGGAGATCTCGACACGATGGGTTGCTGAGCAAGGCACGGTAGGTCCAGGAACGTCCCCTGCCGTGCGGACCATGTGGCGAACCGGTAACATCGGATAAAATCTTCTTGTAACCATTTAGCACGTGTACTAAATTATTGCAGCCGAAAAAAAGGATTATTCCATACGAGACAGCAGCGCGATTGCTCGTGCATAACACAAGAGGCTCAAGAAGGGCAAGGGATTCCTCGAGTGCAGAGGGGGCCTTCCTGTCCCCCTCTGCCCAATAATCCGAGGAAGTCAGAACCCGGAGAAAGCAAGACCCGAAAGAAGAGACCCACACGTTCGTTGAAGCGGTGATCCAACGGTGCGCGGGGCCATGAGACAGCCCCGGGCCCACAAACTTGAGGAGGTGACCCATCACTAGAATCTCTTTTCCAAAGGACTTTTTTTGGGGCACGGCGACTTCTTCGTATCAGATCGAGGGGGCCTGGAAGGAAGGGGGTAAGGGGGAGTCTATCTGGGACCGGTTTGCCCACACCCCTGGAAAGATCAAGGACGAGGCAACCGGAGATGTCGCTTGCGATCACTATCACAGGTACAGGGAGGATGTGGCTCTCATGCGTGAGCTCGGGCTCGGAGCGTACCGGTTTTCCGTCTCCTGGCCACGGATTCTTCCCCGGGGCAAGGGCAAGGTGAATCAGGAAGGCCTGGATTTCTACTCCAGGCTCACCGACACGCTGCTCGAGGCGGACATCGAGCCGCTCGTGACGCTCTACCACTGGGACCTGCCCCAGCCCCTCCAGGACCTGGGAGGATGGGGAAACCGGGACATTTCGCGGAGGTTCGGCGACTACGCCGCTCTGGTTGCGCGGGCCCTGGGAGACCGAATCAAACTCTGGACCACCCTGAACGAGCCGCAGATCTTCGGTATGCTGGGGCACTTCACCGGACAGCATGCGCCCGGATCGACGGACCAGTTGCAGTACATCCACCTCTCCCACTACATCAACCTCGCCCACGGAGAGGGCGTGGCCGCCATCCGGAACGAGGCTTCCACTCCGAAGATCGGTTGCGTGTTGCAGCTTCCGCCCATCCATCCCCGCTCCGACTCGGAACCAGACCGGAGAGCGGCTCGCATCATGGACGGGCTAATGAACCGCTGGTATGCGGAACCCGTTCTGATCGGCCGCTATCCGGAGGACATCCTGGAACTGTTCAAGGATCTCGACCTGCCCATCCGCGAAGGCGATCTGGAGCGTATCCACCAACCCCTGGATTTCGCGGGCCTGAATCTTTACAGCCGCTTGTTCGCCCATCATGACCCGTCCGTGCCGCTGGTGGAAGCCACGCTCGACTTTGATTGCCGAATCCCGGGTGCCCGGTACACGCACTTTGGATGGGAGTATTATCCGGAGGCCATCCACGAGGCACTGATGCGCTTCAAGAACGAATGGGGGGACCCCGTGGTCTACGTGACGGAAAACGGGACCTCTGCTGACGACAGGCTCGTGGACGGAGAGGTGAACGATCAGGAGAGGATAGACTTTCTTTCCGACTATCTGGCGCAGGTCCGGAGGGCCATGGATGACGGCGTGAAGGTGAAGGGGTACTTTCAGTGGTCCTTTATGGACAATTTCGAATGGGCAGAGGGATACACACAACGGTGGGGAATGGTTTACGTGGACCACGCCTCCCTTCGCCGAACCCCAAAGGCGAGCGCCTACTGGTACCGTGACCTGATCGCGTCCGGGGGATACGATCGATAGCCTGAGGGCAGAGGACATGATCCGGGACGCGGTCGTCCACGCGTGGAAAGCCTTCCGCGAGATGTATGCATAGCGGCAACGCGACCCGTTTCAATACAAATCAAGGAGCGTACCATGAAGACACGGAACGATGAGTGTTCGGTCATACCTCTGAAAAGCGGTCTTTCAAGGCGCGAAATCCTGAAACTCTCGGGAGTTGCTCTTGCCGGCGCTGCCCTTCCGCCCATGGCTGGGTGTAAAGGGGGTGGTCCTGCTGCAACTTCGGATACGGCCTGCTTGAAGAACATCCCTCACACAGACGTAGAAGTGGACATCTTCGGACCTGCTTCCATTATGACTTCCAGACGGAGGCATGCGGGTCGAAGAGGCCGTGAACATAGCAATGATGCTTCAGGACGTCGGATGTGACTGCGTAGAGGTCTCATCCGGCATAGCCATCGACGGGTTCGCCACGATTCGCGTCCGGGAGTTGCCCACAGAGGCGATCCTCGAGTGGTCAACCATGACACAGGGCAAGGGTGAGGTTACGAAAAAGGTGCTATCCTGGATCCTTCCCTTCATGGTCAAGACCTATGCACCCCTTGGGAATTTCAACGTGTGTCAGGCCAAGAAAATCAAAGAGAACGTGGACATACCGGTCATCGTGGTCGGCGGGATCAGGAGTATGGAAGATATCAGTAACGTCTTCCGGCTCGGGGCTGCGGATTTCGTTTCTCTGGGGAGGCCCCTGCTCACCGAGCCCGGGTTCGTGAACAAACTGAAGAAGAAGCCGGATCATCGATCCGCCTGCATCGATTGCGGTTACTGTATCATTGCCCTGAGCGTGATGCCGGCAGAGTGCTTCATGGGGACACTGCCTTCGTAGGCCCATCTTCGAACCTTCACGCCAACATAACTCATTGTACAACTGAGTCGAATCTGTTCCCTTCGATAGCAAGGTAATGCGATTTTGTTGAACGGGCCGTGAGAGGGTCAGAAGCCGGAATGCGGATACTATCTCAGTCACCGACTGCGAGTTCAATCACAATCAATCATGAATCTCAAATGCAGCTGAAGGCACGGGCGGATCAAATTGGAGCAAGTTATCGTAAAACCATGGGGGCAGACCTCGAGGTACGATATCAGACAGAAACATTGGGTGATTGCTCAGGTCGTCTCGGTAACGAGCAGCCTGTTATCTTAGGCAAGGACAGCAAGTCCGACTACGATCAATTTTGACCAAATACCCTAAAACGAGAAAAGTGTTCAGGAGGTAAAGATAAGTCAGGTATACATCAAAAGTGGTGAAGGGCCAATTGGCTATTCCTTTGTGGTGTTATTTTGATCTTTTCGATGTCGTCTCGAAGGGACAGGAAGCATGGGCCGATGCAGAAGGGTCTTCAAGATGTAATGTGCGAAGCGTTCACCAGCACCGTCCAATGTCCAGAGTCGACTCCATCGTCTTTTCCGGAGGATAGCAAGACTTCTGGTCATGACAAGGTGTACAATGAAAGCCTGACTGCAATTCTGCGACTTTATTCTCCTATTCTGCAAAGACGCTTTTCTTGCCTAGAAAGGCAGTATTTTTATTCCGCCGGGAATCACTTCCACCTTATGTATTTCTCCATTGAACCCTTTTGTGCCGGCCCCTTCTGCAACCACTGTAACGCCAGTATCTCGACCGATATCGAGGGTTTCTCCAACACCTGACGATAGCAGTATCTGTCGTTCTACCCTGCCCTGTGCAATCACCTCGCCATTGACGAGTATCTGCAAGTCACCGCCCTTGCCGATACCGCCTCCGTCGTATTCGAAGGCGAACCGTATTCGGTGATCGCCTGGAGGCAGCACTGTCTCGGAAGCAATCTTAAACTGATCCGCCGGTTGTTGTGAAAAAGCATGATGCGCGATGGGTCTGCCCTTGTCAAAATAGAAACTCCAGCCGCCAAACCAGCTGCCCAACGCCAGAATCACACCGTGGGCGCCTTCTTCCGGTGCGGTGATGTCCGCATCGATGGTGAAATCACACATGGCCAACGGAACTGCATGGTGGGAGAAGACGGAAATGCCCTTGCCCCAGTATTCATACTGGTCCCGGGTGGAACCCTTTTCAAGCCTCTGCGGGATGAATCTCATGGCGCCTCTGCGATCGTCCAGGGGAAGCACATTGTTTCTCTCCGCCTCCTGCCACCAGAGATTGCGGAGTTCCTCCAGCTTGCCAGGGTACTGGGCAGCCAGATTGACGGCTTGGCTGAAATCTTCTTCAATATGGTAGAGTTCCCATTCATAATCCAGAGGGCTTCCTTCAGGGCTTACCATTTCCCATGGCATTACTTTTGGGGTTGTATTGGCCATCCAACCCTCATGGTAAATGGCACGGTTACCCAGCAATTCGGAATACTGGGTTGTACGACTTTCCCCGGCATTGGCATCATGAACGGTGGGCACCATGCTGACACCATCCATGCGCTGCTGCCGAATCCCATCAACCACATCCGGAGCAGGCACACTGCACACCTCCAATATGGTGGGCACAATATCGATCACATGATGGAACTGTGTGCGGATTTCCCCACGGGCCCGAATGCCGTTGGGCCATGAGACCACCAGGCCGTTTCGCGTTCCACCAAAGTGGGAACCTATGGTCTTGGTCCACTGGAACGGGGTGTCCACAGCCCAAGCCCAACCGGTAGGATAGGTCTGGTAACTCCGGGGACCGCCCATCTCGTCAAGGGCGGAAAGGAACCATTCTTCGGTCTCTTCTACCTTGTTTGCCAGACTGCCAATCTCATTCAGGGTCCCGTGTATAGCGCCTTCCGCACTGGCACCGTTATCACCCTGAATGAAGAACACGATCGTATCGTCCATGATCTCCATTCGTTCCAGTTCATCGAAGACCCTGCCGATCTGGCTGTCCTGATAGGCCAGCGTGGCAGCGAAGACCTCCATAAACCGGGAGCTGATTCGTTTTCGGTTTGTGGAAAGGGACTCCCAGGCCGGTAGAATATCCGGCCTTTCCGTCAGTCTCGTGTTGGTGGGTATCAGACCCGAAGCCAGTTGGCGCTCGAATGTCTGTTCCCGCAACCGGTCCCATCCCTGGTCAAATTGCCCTTTGAATCTGTCAATCCACTCTTTCGGCGCCTGGTGAGGGGCATGGGGCGTTCCAGGGGTGTACAGGATCAAGAAAGGTTTCTCCGGTGCCGCCGCCTTTTGGTTATGAATCCATCGAATGACTTCATCGGCAAGGTCACGATCC
>JAUWSZ010000032.1 GCA_030609865.1 bacterium
AAGGTCAAAACACCGAAAAGGACCGAATGGCTCAATCAGATCGAGGCGTGGAAGAGGGAAAAGGCCCTGGCATACAAGATGGATGGCGAGTTGAAGCCCCAGTACGTGGTCGAAAAGATCTATGAGGTGACCCGGGGCGAGGCCCTGATCACGACCGAGGTGGGCCAGAATCAGATGTGGGCGGTTCAGTACTACCTCTTCAAGCGGCCCCGGATGCTCTTCACCTCCGGAGGGCTGGGAACCATGGGCTACGGGCTTCCCGCTGCCCTCGGCGTCCAGGTGGCTCGGCCGGACAAGCTCGTCATCGACATCGCCGGCGATGGAAGCATCCAGATGAACAGCCAGGAGCTGGCCACCGCCGTACAGTATGACCTCCCGGTCAAGGTGGCAATCCTCAACAATGGTTACCTGGGCATGGTCAGGCAGTGGCAGGAACTCTTCTACGACAAACGATATTCCGCTGTCGAAATGAGCGCCCAGCCGGATTTCGTCAAGCTCGCCGAGGCCTACGGGGCGGTCGGGCTTCGCGCTACGAAGGCGGAAGAGGTCGTGCCGGTGCTCAAAGAGGCCATCGCAACACCCAAGCCCGTCATCATCGATTTCCATGTTTCCCGCGAAGAGGGCGTCTATCCGATGGTCCCGGCAGGGGCTGCCTTGACAGAGATGATCCTGTTGTAAGAAAAAAGGGGTACCCCATCGAAGGCCGATCCCGGTCTCGATGAAGACCGCCGTGAAAGGGCAGACAACCATGCGGCATACGATTTCCGTGCTGGTCAAGAACGAATTTGGGGTGCTCTCCCGTGTTTCCGGCCTGTTCAGCGCTCGGGGGTTCAACATCGAAAGCCTTACCGTGGCGGAAACGCTGGATCCCGAGTTTTCCCGCATGACCATCGTAAGCGAGGGAAGCGAGCAGATCATCGAGCAGATCCTCAAACAACTCCGGAAACTCATCGACGTCATCAAGGTCTCGGACCTGACGGGCAAGAGTTTTGTCGAACGTGAGCTTGCGCTGATCAAGGTCCGGGCGGAAGAGAAGACCCGGGCCGAGGTGCTTCGCACCGTGGACATCTTCCGCGGCAAGGTGGTGGATGTGACGTCCAAGACCTACACGATCGAGGTCACCGGCACGGAGGACAAGATTCTGGCAATCATCGACCTGCTCAGCCCGATGGGCATCCGGGAGATCATACGAACGGGCAGGGTCGCAGTCCCCAGGGGGGACTGACACCCAAGGTGAAAGGTAAAAGGTATAAGGTCAAAGGGGTGGTTGACGAATTGAAGAGAGTATCTTGACAGAAAGGCGAAAGGCTGAAGTCGAACGTCCCATTGAATGTCTACTTCAGTGCTTGGTCCATCCCTTTCACCTTTGACCTTGACCCTTTAACCTTCTAAACCTTTCACCTGGAATGAAAAGGGAGCAAACTATGAACGTGTATTATGAGAAAGACGCGGATCTCTCCGCTCTGAAAGCAAAAAAGATCGCGATCATAGGGTACGGGAGCCAGGGGCACGCCCATGCCCTGAACCTGTCGGAGAGCGGCATGGACTTACGTGTCGGTCTCAGGGAAGGGGGTGGCTCGTGGAAGAAAGCGCAGAAGGCGGGGCTCACCGTAAAGCCGATCAGGGAGGCCGCGAAAGAGGCAGACATCATAATGATCCTCGTTCCCGACGAGACCCAGCCGCAGGTCTACGAGGAATTCGTCGCCCCCGAGCTGGTCCCCGGAAAGGCCCTGGCATTCGCCCACGGGTTCAACATCCACTACGGACAGATCCTGCCCCCTGAAGGGGTCGACGTGTTCATGGCGGCCCCGAAAGCGCCGGGCCACATGGTGCGCCACGAGTACACTCAGGGAAAGGGCGTGCCCGTCCTGATCGCCGTCCACCAGGATGCGAGCGGCCAGGCGCGCGATCTCGCACTTGCCTACGCGGTCGGCCTGGGGGCCGGGAAGGCGGGCATCCTGGAGACGAGCTTCCGGGAGGAGACCGAGACAGACCTGTTCGGCGAGCAGGCGGTCTTGTGTGGCGGCGTATCCGAGTTGATCGTTGCCGGGTTTGAAACGTTGGTGGAGGCCGGCTATGCTCCTGAGATGGCCTATTTCGAATGTCTCCATGAACTCAAGCTGATCGTGGACCTGATCTACGAGGGCGGACTGAGCAACATGTACTACTCGGTGAGTAACACCGCTCAGTACGGCGGCATGAGCCGGGGAAACAGGATCATCGGTGAAGAGGCTCGAGAAGAGATGGAGAGCATCCTCGAGGATGTGCAGGACGGGACATTCGCACGGGAATGGATTCTGGAGAATCAGGCCAACCGGCCTGTGTTCCGCGCCCTCACCCGGGCCATGGAGACCCACCCGCTGGAGGACACGGGAAAGAAGCTCCGCAAAATGATGCCCTGGATCGAGAAGCAGAAAAAGGTTGACCGGGAGAAAAATTGATGAGTTGGGGGGAAGAACCATACATCGTCAAGGAGGCGTTGCCGTTCATTGCCATCTTTGCCTTCTTCACACTGGTTGCCGCTGTCTCGAGAATGGGGGGCCTGACCTGGATCCTGCTTTTCGCAACTCTGGGCGTAACCGCCTTCTTCCGCAACCCGCCTCGAGCCATTCCCGAAGACCCGAAGGCGATCGTGTGCCCGGCCGATGGGAAAATCCTGAGCGTGGAAAACGCTCCCTCGGCCAATCTGCTCGCTGTCCCGTCCAGGAAAATCAGCATCTTCATGAGCCCCTTTGATGTCCACGTGAACCGCGTGCCCGCCTCGGGGGTCGTGACCCGGAAGGCCCACATGCCCGGGAAGTTCCATGTGGCCAGCAGTGAAGAGGCCTCGAGCGAGAACGAGCGCACGGAGCTCCTGATCGAGACGCCCGAGGGGTTCACCCTGGGGCTCGTTCAGATCGCTGGTCGAGTGGCGCGCAGGATTGTCTGCTATCCCGGAGAGGGCGACCCGGTGCAGAGGGGGAAACGGTTCGGGTTGATCAGGTTCGGCTCCCGGGTCGAGCTGTTCCTGCCGCAGGAGGTTTCCGTATCGGTCCAACCGGGACAGCGTGTAAGAGGAGGGGAGACGGTGATGGGGTACTTCCCATGAGCGCGCGGTTTCGGCGGAGGCCTCCGCGACAAAGGCGTCGAATCCAGAAGGACGACCTGAAGAAGGGGATCTACATCCTCCCCAATCTCTTCACCTCGGCCGGGCTCTTTGCCGGATTCTACTCCATCGTGGCCACCCTGAACGGCGACTTCGAGAGGGCCGCTTGGGCGGTCGTCATCTCAGGCATCTGTGACGCCGCCGATGGGAGGATCGCCCGTCTGACGGCCACCACGAGCAAGTTCGGCGTGGAATACGATTCGCTTGCGGACCTGCTCGCCTTCGGACTTGCTCCCGCCCTGCTCGCCTATGAATGGGCCCTCCGCCCCTACGGGAAATGGGGCTGGTCCGTGGCGTTCCTGTTCGTGGTGTGCGGTGCGCTCCGACTGGCCAGGTACAACGTACAGATCGACAATGTGGAGGCGATCTCCTTCAAAGGCCTTCCGATCCCTGCGGCCGCCGGGATGGTCGTGAGCACGGTGCTGATCTTCTACAAATTCGACAAGCCGGGCCCGACCGAGCATCCTGCCGTGTTGGCCGTCATCTTCCTGCTGGCCGTCCTGATGGTCAGCAACTTGAAGTTTGCGAGTTTCAAGGAGTTCGATCTCCGCAGGCGCAAGCCCTTTCCCGTGCTGCTTGGGATCATCGTCCTGTTGATCCTCATCGTGAACGAGCCCCAGATCGTACTTTTCACGATTGGGGTGCTCTACACCCTGCACGGGCCGGTGTGGAGCTTCTTTCTCTGGAGGAAGAGGCGCGCGGCATCGAACCCTGCCTCCCCCGCCGATCTGCCCGTGGAAATGGTGAGTAACCCCAGCACCGAGACGATAGAAAAGAGGGAAACAAGCCAATGACAACCCAATCCATCCCCATCCGGATATTCGACACGACCTTGCGGGACGGGGAACAATCCCCGGGCGCAAGCATGAACCCAAACGAGAAACTGGACATCGCCCGGCAACTGGAAAGGCTCGGGGTGGATGCCATCGAGGCGGGATTCCCGATATCTTCACAGGGCGACTTCGAGAGCGTGAAGTGCATAGCGGAAAACATCAAGAGCTGCCAGATCGTAGGCCTGGCCCGGACGCAACCCGCGGACATCGAAAGGGCCTGGGAGGCGGTCCGCCACGCTGAGGCACCCGTGATTCACGTGTTCATCGCCACCAGTCCGATTCACATGGAGCACAAGCTCCGACTCAAACCGGAACAGGTCCTCGAGGAGGCGGTCTTTGCCGTCAAGGCGGCCAAGCGATTCGTCTCGTTCGTGGAGTTCTCCGCGGAAGACGCCACGAGGAGTGACCCGGACTTCCTGTGCAAGGTCTTTCAAGCCGTCATCGACGCGGGGGCAACCTGTATCAACATACCGGACACGGTGGGCTACACCGTTCCCGGTGAGTACGGTCGGCTCCTCGACACGATCCGCAGCAAGGTCCCGAACATCGACCGGGCGATCATCAGCGTCCACTGCCACAACGATCTCGGACTGGCGGTTGCCAACACCCTGGCGGCCGTCGAACATGGGGCAACCCAGGTGGAGTGCACCGTCAACGGAATCGGCGAGAGGGCGGGCAACTGCTCGATGGAAGAGGTCGTCATGGCCTTGCGCACCCGCAAGGACTACTTCACGTATGAGACGCGGGTCAACGCCGAACAGATCTACCCCACCAGCCGTCTGGTGACCGGGGTCACCGGAATCCGCGTCCAGCCGAACAAGGCCGTGGTCGGCGCGAACGCCTTTGCCCACGAGGCAGGGATTCATCAGGACGGCATGCTCAAGGAGAAGACCACCTACGAGATCATGACGCCCCAGTCCATCGGCGTCCCGAAGAGCGAACTCGTACTCGGGAAACACTCCGGACGGCATGCCTTTCGGGAGAAGCTCAAAGAACTCGGGTACGAACTCTCCGATGAGCAGCTCCACCGGGCCTTTGGCTGTTTCAAGGCGGTCGCGGACAAGAAAAAAGAGGTATTCGACGAAGACATCGAGACGATCATCGCCGAGGAAATCCTTCGCTTGCCCGACCGGTACGTTCTCGATTTCTTGAGCATCACGAGCGGTACCCACCTGATCCCAACGGCCACGGTCCAACTGACCAAGGACGGCAAGACGCTCAAGCAAGCGGAATTCGGCGACGGCCCGGTGGATGCCGCCTTTCAAGCGATTCGAGCATGTTCAGGGAGCCAGAGCAAGCTCCTTCGCTTCGAAGTCAGTGCCATCACCTCAGGCAGCGACGCGCAGGGGGAGGTGTCGGTCCGCCTGCAGGATGGAGAGCATACAGCCCTGGGCCACGGGGCCTCCACGGACATCCTCGTTGCAAGCGCAAAAGCGTACGTCAACGCCCTGAACAAACTCGAATACCTGAAGAAGATGAAGAAGATCCTGCGCGGGGGGCCGTAAGGGAAACGGAGATCCATGGCAGCCTCGAAGAAATGGAGGACGAAGTCAGACCGCCTTCCCAAGAAGAAGCCCCAGGCCGCTTCCAGCCGGACCTTCCCCCGGTGGGTGCGTGAGGGGCTGGGCATCGCCTTGCTTGGGGCCGCTGCGTTCCTGTTCCTCGCCCTGTTTTCCTATTGCCCGGAAACCGACCCCGGCTTCTTCCAGAGTATCTCTCCAGAGCCTCAGAAGGTGAAGAACCTGGGCGGGCCGGTGGGCGCTTACGGGGCGAGTCTCCTGAAAGAGACCCTTGGCCTCGGGTCCTATTTCGTCGTCGCGCTCGTTGCGTGGATGGCCATTCCGGTGATCCGGGGTCGGAGCCTGCGCATGGCGCCCTGGAAGATCCCGGTGGGCCTTTTCACGCTGATCTGGGTTTCCACCCTGATTTCCCTCGCACTGCCCGACCGACCGAGCGCGAACCAGGGGGGGATCGTCGGACAGCAGATGGCCAAGTGGCTGCTGGAGGCGCTCCATCCCGCCGGTTCCTACCTGCTCATCATCGTCGTGCTGATCCTGTCTGTGGCCGTTTTGGGAGAAGTCGCCTTCCTGGCGGGCCTGAAGGCGCTCGGCACCCTCGCGATCCGTGCGGCCAGGGGAATGTCCATGGCCTTCGCAAAAGGAGCTCGTCACCTTTTGCAGCTGTCCCGCCGACTCCTCGCCAAGGCCGCTGAGCAAGGAATCGCCCTGAGAAAGAGCGTCGGCACCCAAGTTTCGGCATGGAGGAGCCGATCGAGGCAGCAGCCGGAGCCTTTGCAACCTGTACCCGCGAAGGAAGGCCCGTCCCCCAAGATCGTGGACCCGGAGAAGGGCCAGCATCCGCTCGCCACCGACAGCTCGGCACTCGCCGGGGAGGAAGAGACGAAGAAGGCGGTGCAGAACACACTCCCCTTCCCCCAACCTCTGCCCGAAGGCTACCGCCTCCCCCCACTGGATCTGCTCGATGATCCGGACCCGGGCCAATCCGTGGTCGACGAAGAAGCCTTGAAGGAAAGTGCCGCGATTCTCGAGACGAAGCTCAAGGACTTCGGCGTGGAGGGAAGGGTTACGGAGATCCACCCGGGCCCGATCATCACCTTGTTCGAATACGAGCCCGCATCGGGCATCAAGGTCAACCGCATCGTCAACCTCTCCGACGATCTGGCCCTGGCCATGAAGGCCCTCAGCATCCGAATCGTGGCCCCGATTCCAGGCAAGTCCGTCGTGGGCATCGAGGTCCCCAACAAAAAGAAGCAAATGGTTACACTCAAGGAGATTCTGGCGGACAAGGCGTTCCAGGCCTGCCGATGGAAGATTCCCCTGGCGCTCGGGAAGGATATTGCGGGAAATCCCGTAACCACCGACTTGGCCCGCATGCCTCACCTGCTGATCGCAGGGGCCACGGGAACGGGCAAGAGCGTCAATCTCCATTCCCTCATCCTGAGCATTCTCTTCCGGTTCTCCCCCCAGGAGGTGAAGTTCCTGATGATCGACCCGAAGATGCTCGAACTAACGGGCTACCAGGGGGTGCCCCATCTTCTTCATCCGGTCATCACGGACTCGAGGCGGGCCTCGGACGTCCTGGACTGGGCCGTCGAGCGGATGGAACAGCGCTACCAACTGCTCTCGGAAAAGGGCGTTCGCAACATCGAGAGCTACAACGAGAGAATCGACAAGGAATTGGCCGCCTCGGGCAATGGCGGCACCGGACAACCCCCGGAAATTGACGATCCGGATGAAGCGGATGGCGAAATTGTCCCCGAGCGGGGAAAGCTCCCCTACATCATTCTGGTGATCGATGAAATGGCCGACCTGATGATCATCGCCGGGAGACAGATCGAAGAGTCTATAACGCGGCTGGCACAGATGGCGCGGGCGGCCGGCATCCATCTGCTGCTCGCGACCCAGAGGCCTTCTGTGGACGTGTTGACCGGTATCATCAAGGCCAACCTCCCGGCCAGGATCTCTTTTCAGGTCAGCTCACGGATAGACTCCCGTACGATTCTCGACAACATAGGGGCGGAGAAGCTGCTGGGCCGAGGAGACATGCTGTTCCTCCCGCCCGGGACCTCCAAGGTCACGCGCATTCACGGCCCCTACGTGAGCGAGCCGGAAATCGAGCGCGTCGTGGATTACATCAAGCAGCACGGCAGGCCTCAATACGAAAAAATCCCCTTCAAATCGAAGAAGAAGAAGGGTGACGAAGAATCCTTCGAGCATGACGAGAAATACGACGAGGCCGTTCAACTCGTGGCCGAGACACGGCAGGCATCCATCTCCATGATCCAGCGCAAGCTCCGGGTCGGGTACAACCGTGCGGCCCGGATGATCGAACGTATGGAACAGGAAGGGGTCGTGGGGCCGCAGGAAGGGGTCAAGCCGCGGGAGGTCCTGGTCAACAACCTCGAGTGAGCAACCTCCTGGAAAGGTGTGACGAAAGACGACATGGCCACGCTGAAACGACTCGCGCTCTGCATGGTCCTTCTCTGGCTGGCAAGCCCCTCGATGGCAGGCGGGCCGGGAGGGGAGCCGGAGAAATCGCAGGATCCCGTCCGTGAGAAGACCGAAGAGACGAGGCAACCAGTACAGGAAGCGCCCCTTCTGGATCGCATCCTGTCGCAGATGGATGCGTCCTACGAGAACCTCCAGAGCTATCGCGCCGAGTTCGAGCAGGAATCGGAGACAAAGACCTTCCACAGGAAGAGACATGCCTCGGGCAGGGTCTATTTCTTGAAGCCCAGCAAGATGCGCTGGAGTTACCTGCAGCCCGAACAAAGAGAAGTGTACCTGTCCGGAGAAAATATCCACATTTATCTGCCCGGTCGAAATCAAGTGATCGAGCAGACATTGGACGATGCGATGTCGGGCGTGGCGCCCGCAAGGCTCTTCATGGGGGTTGAGGAACTCGTCGGGTCCTTTTCCGTCTCCGCGGATTGCGCCGACGACAACGACGAGAATACCTACTGCCTTCGTCTCACCCCGAAGAAGAACAAGGCCTTCTCCGTGGAAGAGATCCTGCTCTGGGTGGGAAAGAAGGATTTCCTCCCCCTGCGAACCGAATCCCGCGATGTCCTCGGCAACCGAACGACACTGTCCTTTCGCAACGCAGAAGTGAACGTGCCCCTGAAGGAAGAGCTTTTCCACTTTGAAGTGCCGCCGGATGCCGAGGTCCTGAGCAACCCGTTCTAGTCTCTCGTCGTCGTCCTCGTCCTCGTCCTCGAACCGAAGAGAGGGGGGAGGGCTAATACCTAAAACCTAATACCTAATTGCCAGTGACCACTTGCGAGATAAATGCATCAATGGCAAACCTACCTACCAACGAGAATACCACCGTCTCCCTGATCTCCCTGGGTTGTCCTAAGGGTCTGCGCAGAAATAACTTGGCATTTTTCGTTCGTCAATTCGGGCTGATTGTGTAGTTCCAGTTGGGGAGTCTGTCGTGTCTGGTGAGGTTGATTTCCTTCATTTCGCTGTTGGATATCTTAATGCCTTTCTCGTATTTCTTGGTGTTCAGGAATGCCTCCACGGCCAGACCCGAGGACGTTCTGGTCGATCGTATGCAATTGAGCATGATGTCCAAGGACCGAAGGGGTGTGCCTGCCCACTCCATGCTGATGAAGCTGAACAGGCGGTGTTCCACTGGGTTCCACTTCGAGGCTCCGCTCGGATAGTGGCAGACGGTTATCTGGATTCCATGCACTTTGCTGAGCTGATGGTAGAGTCTGTGTTTCCAGAGGCGAGCCCGACAATGGTTGGCGCCTCCCCCGTCGCAGAGAATGAGCAACTTATGCATCCCGGGATATCCCGTCCACCCAAACGTGTTCAGCCACTCTTCAATAGCATCCACCGCGAACTCCGCTGTTTCGGCAGAGATTCCAACCATGACGGCGCCTCGGTTCAGCATGGGCTCGAACATCCCAAAAGGCGAAGCGATCGCCACGGCATCAGAACGAAAATCATGCACCAGTACTTTGTCGTTGTCCTTGCGCCATGTTGTGCCTGCATTCTTGAAGTTGCCCACCAGTTCTTTCTTTTTGGTGTCCACGCTCAAAATGGGTTGGCCTTCGTCTTCAAATGCTTTGCGCATCTGCGCAATGATTTCAAATTGTTCGTTGCGATCCGGATGCCGGGTCTCACTGATGCTCTTGCGATTGACCCGCAACGAATAGCCCTCAGATCGGAGTAGCATGGCAACTGTGTTGGCACAGATGTCTATCCCCTTCTGGCGCAGCGCACCGCTTATTTGCCGCGTGTCTTTGCGCGACCACTTCTTGCGACTCATGGGATCGCCAGCCGTGGCATCTCTCATCAGTTCATTCAGCCGTTCGATCACCTCGGTTTTTTTTTACCGGAGGCCGACCCGCCCCTGGCTGCCGAATGCGATCCATGTCGATGTTCTCGGCCTGAAGCTCGGCTCGCCCACGGGCTATCGTCTTGACGTCGACCCCCGAAATGCGTGCGATCCGAACGTCTCCACCATGTCCCAGCTTCAGCGACTCAAAACCAAGATAAAGTCGTTTCTGCTTCTCGTTCAGTGCGAACAACAACACCTGAAGCTTCTGCTGCACCGTCACGCTGCCGAAGGCTTCCTGTCTCTGGGACGCTGGCTCAGCAGTGGACTGTATGACCCGTTGCTCTCGGCGCTGAAGTTGCGTCTGACCCATCAACCTGGACAGATACAGGAACTCGCCGCCGAGTTCTTCCCGGCCCAACCGTCCATCCCTATGAAGTTTGGCCAAGGCATTATGCACCCGCACATGCACCAGGGCGTGCAGCTCACGAGCAAAGTATCCCTCCGAAGATATGCTGACCAGATGCTCAAGCGTATCCAGCAGCGAACCATACATCGAGAAGTGCACCGCCTCAAACGTCCACAGCCCGTGCTTGTCATACTCGGCGATCTCGTTCAGCGTGTAATACTGCCCCCCGTGCGAATAGCTGGCTCGGTAATCCAAGGCGTCGAGCTTGCGAAACGCCGTCATGCGGGTTGGTCCTCCCAGGACCTCCAGAATCATCTGAAGCGTCATCACCTTGGCGACTTCAAAAGCCTCTTTGAGTTGCTCGCCTGCGTACACAACCGGCCTCATAATGTTACCTCCGTGCATGGATTCTTCCGCTTATGCACAGTCATAACATTACGGGCGAGCCGTGTCAATCAACAATACTCAAAACTATTCAAGCCCTTTCCCGATTTCTCACGCTTGAGACCTCGCTTTGATTTGTTACTATGATGACTCATAACTGCCGCTTAATTTATGAGCGGGCCCTTAGGGCTCGCGAAAAAATAGATTCACATTTAAAAGGGCCAATAGTCTCATTTATGAATCAGTCATGAATTGCTAAACATTCATTTGAGGCTTTATTTAAAGGGAAATCACAAAATATTCGAAATGAGAACATTAGCCTTGACATCTCTTTCTAATTGGGCTAATAGTCTCATTATGAATACACAATACCCTGTACATACGCTTGCAGAGTTTTTCAGGAAGAACAAGATAGCCACACGAGAACAACTCAAAGAGGTATTGGGCAACCCGGCTCGATGTACGTTCTTTCGTAAGCTTGGGCAACTGGAGTATCTGAGTAGCTACTCGCACCGCGGTATGTATTATACTCTCAGATCGATTGCACG
>JAUWSZ010000483.1 GCA_030609865.1 bacterium
CACCGCGATCTGCCCCAGGGTTCGGGTCTTTCCGTTGTCAAAGGATCCGGTCAGGACGCCTTGGTCATCGATGGCGATTCCCTGCAGGCTTCCGGATCCGTAACCGTCCTGCTCCAGGCTGGATACCCCGGAGTTGGCGGCATACTGGGTCACGCCGTCCAGCCCGTTGCCGCCGCTGGTCGTGTCCGTTCCGAAATCGAAGGTAATGACCTGGTTCGGGGCCGCACCTCCGGTGAAATTGAAGTCGCTCGTGGTCGTGGACTGGCTCACGAGGGCGCCCGAGGTATCGAACAACAGGGTGCCCTGGCCGCCGATCTCCACAATGCCGCTCAGCGAATCGTCTTCGCCGATCACCGCATACCAATCCCACGGGTTCCCCGTCACAAGGTCGTCTGTCTTTCGGAAGCACATCGTAACGGGCCGCTGGTTGCCCAGGGAGTCGTACACCGTGACGGTCGTCTGGAAGTTGGTGGTCCCGTCCAGATCGTTCACATCAAAAGGGGTTGTGGCCGGATCGATCCACTCCGATCCCGAATCCAGGTTGGCAGCCACCCCTAGGCTCCCGGTCATCTGGGGAGGATAGGTCGTGCGGAGGATCTGGAGGCTGTCCAGACTGCTCAGCAGGTTCCCTTGTGCGTCTACGCCGTACCCCTGCAACTGCATTCCGTTCAGGTCCACGATGTACCCATCCTGATCCATCTGGAACCCGCCGAACCGGGAATAGTAGCTTGCGTCGTCCAGACCCTTCATGACAAAGAACCCTCTGCCGTCGAGGGCCAGGTCCATAGGGCTTGCCGTGGTTTCGAACGCCCCCTGTGTGAAGGTCCTGATCACGCCGTTCATTTGCACGCCGGCCCCGATCTGGTTCGGGCCGGAGATCCCTTCCAGGCTCTGGGAAAGCAGGTCGGCAAAGTAGGATCGACTGCCTTTGAATCCGTAGGTGTTCATGTTTGCGATGTTGTGCCCGATTACGCTCAACTCGTCCATGTGGGCATTCATGCCGCTAACGCCCGTGAACAGTGAAGTCAGCATCTCAACCTACCTCCTTTTCTCGACAGTAACGTTTTGCATTTTCACGGTCACTCACCCTGTAGGCCCTATCTGAATGCTCTGAATCTCCGGCAGCGAGAGCCAGTGTTCGCCCACCCGCACCACCGGCACACCGTCTTTGAACACGACCTCCCGGACCAAACCCCGTTGCATCAGTTCCACCGGAATGGCTCCTTCGGAGGCGTCCCGGGCCACGATATCACACCGGTAGGTTCCGGACGGAAGGGGTTGTCCGTTGTCATCGGTGCCGTTCCAGATCGCGGTCTGGTTCCCTTCCGCCATGGGTCCCTTGTTCATCGTGTGCACGAGATTCCCCTGTGTATCGTACAGGTAGACCGTAACCTTGGCCGCGTCGGAGGGCAGACGGAACTCGACTTCCGTCGAGGTCCCTTCCTGATGTGCCACTTCGTCTCCCGAGAATTCAACGGCCTTGCCAAGGAGCGAAACGGCGGCAAAGTTGTTCAGGGATGCCATGTAGTTCTGCAATTCTTTCTGACCGCTCGTGAACGCACGCATCTCATCCAGCTCGCTGAACTGGGCCAGCTGCGTCACGAACTCGGTTCCCTCCATCGGCTCGAGCGGATCCTGGTTCTTGAGCTGTGTGATGAGCAAGCTGAGAAACACATCCTGGCCGAGGGGTTCGGTCTGTTGCGTCGACGAGCTGGTATAGGTGTTCGTCGCTCCGATTTGCGGGATCATCGTTCTTCACCTCCTTGGTGGAAGACTTGACTGTCGGAAATCCTTCCTCGTGTTGTCAAAGCTCACACATACAGATCGAGTCCCCGATCCTGGGTCCTCCCCAGCCTCGATACGACCGGTTCCAGGCTCACGTCATGGGGGCCCTCCTCTGTCGACCGGGGGGTCTCTCCGGAGCCGTCCGAACCAGCAAAGGCCGCGAACTTCTGTGAACCCTGATCGACCGACACATCGAACTCCTCTACCTCTACGCCCAGGCCGTTCAGCTTGGCCTCCAGCACATCCCGGTGGTTCTGGAGAAGCTCCTGCACCCGGGTCGTCTCAACCACGGCCTCTACCGTGATCTTTCCTCGGCTCATGTGGATATGCCAGCGCATGGGGCCCAGCTCTTCGTCCTGAATACGCATGTGCACGGCATCGCGAAGGACGCGAAACGTTCCACCCGACCCGGCTTGCGCCGCATGGGCAGGCGCCGTCTGGGTCGACGTGGCGGGAGGGGGAGCCGGCCGGGTAGGCAGATCCATCTGGACATCCTGCTTCCACGACGCCCCATCCTTGCCGGCCAACGACGCAGCGTTCTCTCCCTGACCCGTTTGTCCGACGGATTTCAAATCTCCGCCTTGCTGCTCCCCTGCCTGTTCCATGCCCTTCATGGCTTCCATACGGGAGAGCATGATGCGGGGGCCTGCCTCTTGTGTTTCTCCTCTCGCACGGCCACCCTCATTCGACAGGGACTTCCCTTCGCCGGTCTCCTCCTGCGCCCCATCGGACCGGAAAGACCCCTCGGGCCTGAGGACACCGGTTTCCGATCCGATTCGATGCCGGGCAGATGAGCCGGCCTCACCGCGGGGACCTCCGACCTCGAAGTCCTGAGAAAGCTGTTCATTCCCATCTCGGGCAGCTTGAGCGTTCGACAGGCCTGGCCAGGATTCGCCCGCTGCCGTGTGTCTGCCCGGCAGGCAGGCGGCCTCTCGTGAGCTGCACCCGATCGATGAATCCTGAGAGTGGGAGGCAGGCCCCCCTCCTCCGAGCATGGGAAGGGGTCGTTGTTCCTGGGGGACCGTCTTCAGAGGAGTTGCATTCCCTTGAGCGCACGAGCCGAGAACGGCATCAAAGGGTCCGTTCTCCGTGGAGGATAAGGAGTCCGTCGGCCTCGCAGTCGAAGGAGACGCCCCTTGTCCCCCGCCCCCGGAGGGCGGCGCTTTCGCCGGGCTTGCGGATGTGCTGGTCAGAAGAAGGTCCATGTTGTCTCGTTCCTTGAACAAAGTCTCCCCCGCTCAAAATGCGGTAGCGAGAGATCGACAAAAGCACTTATCTTCAAGACACGTGCCAGGGCCATCAAAATTCTAACCTGTTGAATCCATGGAATATTTCTCACTAACTCCCAAAGCCGCACACCGGCAATTTTTTCCGGGCCGGAATATCATTCCCTGTTAGGTATTAGCAGTTAGGTATTAGGTATTAGCTCCTCGCCCCCCCCCCCCCCAGAAAAAAGAATGCCCCTGAATCAGGGGGGTGGTTTACCGAATACCGAATACCCAATACCTGAATAGCCACCACAATGGCGTAGCTGAGTTCAGCCACCGAAGGCTGCGCGCCGCGGTTAGTCGGGCACGGGAACGAAAGCAGGATAGCTATCAACTCGAGTTGCAGTTCGCTGCCTGGGTTAACGGTCTGCTCGTGGAACTGAGCGACTGGGCGGAAGCGATGAAACGATGTATCGATGGGTTCCTAATCGAGGACGAGGACGAGGACGAAGGACGAAGGCGAGATAGAGGCTCTGTGAGCCCTTGCAGTTAGGTGTTAGGTATATGGTGGGGAGCTAATACCTAACAGCTAATACCTAATACCCAGTCTTTCCATTCAAAC
>JAUWSZ010000191.1 GCA_030609865.1 bacterium
AAATGGGAGACACTCAGGATCGCGAAGATCATCCACTGGTAGTGGAGATCGGGGGCATCAGCGGCGGGATTCCTGCCCGATCGGGTCTCGTCCATGTGCAGGCCCTCTGATCAACTCGTTGCGGTCTTCATCCTAAATAAATCCAGCCTAATCCACCGGAGAAGCCGGTGGATTAGGCTGGATTTATGTCGGCCCGAAGGATAGGAGAAACCCTTCTGCGTGTCAAACGGATTACCCGGGGGTTCTCGTAGACGGGGAGATGCGGAAGAGGTATGATCATGGGTCAAATCCCAAACGATTATGCACGTTTTTCGAAGAAGGAGGACGCACGATGAAGTTCTCTCTACCGCAGCTCCTGTGGTATGAAGACACGAGCCTGGACATCGAACTTCCCGATGAATGGGAAGTCGAGTACTGCCCCATGCGAGGCGCGGACCGCCCTCCCCTGACCGTTGCACAGATGGAAGAGGCGATCCTGAACCCGATCGGCACACCACGGCTTCGAGACCTGGCTCAGGGAAAGAAGCGGGCGGTCATCATCTTCGATGACATGACGCGGCCGACCCGGATCTACGAACTTGCGCCCATCCTTCTGAAAGAGCTCACGGCCGGCGGCATCCAGGAAGAGGACATCGTCTTCGTCTGTGCCCTGGGAACCCATGGGGCACTCACGCAGAACGAGTTCCGCAAAAAACTCGGGCAGGAAATCGTCGAGAGGTTCCGTGTCTTCAACCACAACATTTACGAGAACTGCGTAGAGGTGGGAACCACGAGCCGAGGGACCCGTTTGCTCGTCAACCGAGAGGTCATGGAAGCGGACTTGAAGGTGGCCATCGGATGTGTGACGGCACACGCCCAGGTAGGATTCTCGGGCGGGGGTAAGATCGTTCTGCCCGGGGTATCTCACGTGGACAGCATCGCCCACTACCATCTGCAAGTCGAGGCCATGGCCAGGGAGACCACAGGCTTGGGGAACTTCGACCACAACATCCTTCGCTTCGAGATCGAGGAGGCCGCTCGCATGACCGGTATTGACTTCCTCGTGAATGTCACCGTCAATGCACGAGGGACAACGAGTGCCGTTTTTGCCGGCGATCTGTTCCAGGTCCACGAAAAGGCGGTCGCTCTGGCAAAAGACCTTTACGCCACCCAACCCAGGCCCCAGAACATGGACGTGGTGATTGCCAATGCCTTTGTAAAGGCGAACGAGATGGCCATATCCGTGCTTCTCGGTGTCCTCGCGCTCAAGGATCTGACCGGAACCGTCGTGGTCATCGCCGACTCCCCTGAGGGTCAGGTCATCCACTATCTTCTGGGGAGATTCGGGAGAGATTACGGCGGCCGACAGTACCCGATCGGGGCCGTTCCCACCAGTGTAAGGCTCATTGTCATGGCGCCAAAAATGGACAAAACCTTTGGCGACTGGTTTTCCAACCCGGAGTTGATCACGTGGACCAAGGATTGGGGACAGACCCTTGCCTTGCTGCGCGACGAGGTGAAGCCCGGCGCGCGGGTGGCGGTGGTCCCGAATGCGACGATGCAGTATTACTCGGACAGCTAGACGCCTATCCCCTTTACATGTGGATAAGAACTTGACAGATTAAGAAGCGGCACCGAAGAAAGAAAAAAATTCTATATAAATTAGTGTATTATAGAAGAAACCTTCTCCAGGGCTTCCGACGAGAACCTTTCCGCTGTCTACTAACTTCACATTACGTATCCACAAACCGGGCGCATAGAACCTTTTCAACAGACCCGCCTTAAGATATTTTTCCTTTTTTATTCCGGAATGTTATCTTCCTTTTAGTGATAAAGTACTTCATATTTCTCTCGACCAGGCACGATTCTTGTGTCATCGCCATCTACTACGTCATCCTGACCGTCTTCCCTGGCTAGGCGGGAGCACCCGACCCGGATTGTCTAAATTATTCGGTTTTGTGAACTGGTTCACAGAATTGGGATGAGTCCCCTGGTATGCTTGGTAAGCTCGTGCACTCCAAATCAACGGCAAGCAAGGAGACAACGAATGGCTTGGCACCGCTCTGAAGCCCTTGCCCACATCACCCTACAAGACGGAGACGGCAAGGAGTTACGCGAATACGTCCTTGGCCCGGAAGAGGTGGCCCGGATCCTGGATCGCAGCCCTCATGACGTGGCGGCACTCGCTCGAGAGGGGATGCTCCGCGCCAGGAGAATGGGGACCCGCTGGAAATTCCGCCGTAACGACGTGATGGCCTACCTTACGCGCCTTTCTCAAGTTGATAAGTCAAACTGAGAAAGCCCGGGCCCCTACACCCCCCTACCAGAGAACCCGCGTTCCACCCCCTCGACAGATTTTGCAATGATACCGAGGGGTCACGTGCATCTTCCGCCGCCTTCTTTCGGTTGGCACAGGTCTTGAAACTAAGGGAGGAAACCCAGGTCACAGATCGTAGAACTCAAGATGAAAAATCATGTAAGTGGGAGGAGGTTGGGGACAGATGGGACGTGCGAATATCCTGATTTGCCCGAGTTGTGATTACAAGCGGCATCTGACCAAAGCGGAATCACTCATTTCGCATGCTCTGGTCGTGGCCTGTTTGAAATGCGGCACCGCCATGCAGTGCAACTCCAAAGACAGCGGCAAGCCCCCCAAAAGGCAGCAGACCTTCGTGGAGTCGTGCACCCTCGAGGCAGTGGAGGAATGGGTGGTCTCGTAGTCCTCACCGTGCCTGTCAACCTGCTCCAGCGTGTCTTTCCCTGGCCATCAGAGCCGCCCCCAGCGCACCAACCACCTGCGGGTCGATCCCCAGGTCGGCAAACCTCACGCCCAGCTCCTGTGCTGTGTACTCAACGACGCCGGCGTTCTTGGCTACGCCGCCCAGGAAAGCCACTTCGTTCTCCAGCCTGATACTCCGCACCAGGGAAGCGATCCGGGTGGCAACGGAACGGCAGAGCCCCGCAACGATGTCGGCCCGCTTCCTCCCGTCATTCACATGGGTGATCAGCTCGCTTTCAGCGAAAACCCCGCACTGGTTCGTGATCGAAACCGGGTCGGTTGCCTCGAAAGCCAAGACACCTGCGCTTTCCAGCGAGAGGTCCAGGGCCTTGGCCATGACCTCGATGAACCTGCCCGTACCGGATGCGCACTTCTCGTTCGTGGCTGAGTCGAGTACCTTTCCATCCTCCTCTATGTTGAAGGCCCGGATCTTTTGCCCGCCTGCATCGATCACGGTCTTGACTCCCGGATGGACCCACCGCACACCCCTGCTCAGGCTCACGATTTCCGGCACATCTCCGTTCGCATACGGAACGACCTTTCTCCCGAAGCCGCATGCCATGCAGCCGTCCAATTGCTCCAGGCAAAGCCCTGCATTCGCGAGAGCCTTCTCCATGACCTCGGTGGCCGCCTGCCGGGGAAGCATCTTGTACGCCATCGTTTCCTGTACCAGGATGGAATCCTCTTCCAAGATCACAACCTTTGCGCTGATCGCGCCCACATCGCATCCGGCAAATAGCAAAGGCTCACTCCTCTTCCATTCATGAGGTCTTCGACTCCGCAGCCATCTCGGCGGCAAACAGGGCTGCGCCCAGGGCCCCGATGATCTGGGGATCTTCAGGGAACTGAACAAACTTCACTCTCAGCAACGCCTCGAGGTTCTTCACGACACCGACGTTCTTGGAAACCCCGCCGGTGACGCCGACCTCCTTCTCCACCCCTACCCTCCCGACGAGCCCCTTCACGCGCCGCGCCATCGATTCGTTGATACCCGCCGCGATATCGGCGAAGCTTCGTTCTTCGCACAGGAACCGGGAGATCTCCATCTCCGCAAAGATGCTGCACTGGTTCGTGATCTCCACCGCCTTCTCTGCCTCCTGCGCAACAGGCCCAAGCTCCGAAACATCCAGCCCGAGGCTTTCCGACATCAGTTCCAGGGATCGGCCGGTCCCCGCAGCGCACTTGTCGTTCATCACGAAATCAACGAGACGCCCCTCCTCGTCCACTCGGATCGCCTTGCAGTCCTGTCCCCCCACATCGATGACCGTACGGATCGAAGGCACCAGCCAGTGTGCCCCATAGCCGTGGCAGGAGATCTCACTCACGTTGTCGTCGGCAAAGGAGATTGTTTCCCGTCCGTAGCCGGTGCTCACGCAGAAGTCGATGTCATCGAACGAGATGCCAAGTCGATCGAGCAACTTGTTCATCACGTCCCTGGCCGACAGTTCTGCCTTCGGCCGCACCCGGATGATCTCAGACCCCAGGATCGTACCGTTGTCCATGATGACCGCCTCTGCGGTCAGAGATCCCACGTCGCACCCTGCCACGATCATGTTCCTTCCTTCCTGGCCGCCCCGGCTTGACTCATCCGATCGTCGCAAAGAACTCCTCGAGCTGGTCCTTGATGGTGGACATCGGTGTGATCCGAGAGTCCCATCCGTCCCCTTCCAATCTCAGCACCGGAATACCCAACTCCTTCTTGACCGCATCGCTGACCAGCTTGAAGGCACCCCAGGCCTGCTTGCAGGCGAGGTGGCCTGAGAAGATGCAGCAGTCCGCGTTGTACGTCTTCGCATAGAAGAGCGTGTCGTCCAGCCAGTTCGTCGGCATGTCCCACTTCCCTTTCAACTGGCGGGTCATCGGCATGTTCATCATCTCCTCCGCCAGTCCCCTGAGCATACTGTCCACGCTGGTCGTGTCGATGATGGGGTTGAAGTCGAAACACCCGATGATGTCCATCAGAAAGGTTACGCCCATCTCTTCCTCGAGCCATCTGTAGATCGTGGGATCGAAGTAGAAGGCAGTGTACATGAAGAAGGCACGTATTCTCTCCTCCGGGGACACGCCGGCCCCTCGCTTCAGTCGGTCCTTGCACACGTCCAGGGCTATCCGGTAGAAATCGACCGCCTCGGGGGTGCCGATCATGAAATACTTCATCCCCACCTGGAACTGATTGTAGTAGTTCGGTACCGGATTCGGGAAGTTCCGCTTCAGGTCGTGGATCTCGAAGAACAGCTCGGAGGCCTGATTCGAGTATTCGACCACTTCACGAAGGCGGTCCGGGTCGAGTTTTGCCCCGGACACCTCTTCAAGGTTCGTGATAATCTTCTTGAACCCATCCGCGTAATAGTCGAGGGCCCTCTCATCGGAGTAGAACGGGATGTCCAGGTACAGGGCGGGAATATCAAATTTCTCGGATAGATATTCCATCGCCTTGGCGTTCGGATCACAAGCGCCCAGGGCTCCGTCTATGATCAGGTCCGGTTTCTCCACCTGGCCCGCCTCCAAGAGACCGATGACCCCCTTGTGGGTGGAGCACATCGTTTCGGGCAGCCCCCTCTCCACGGCCAGGTCCATGTACTCCGTGACGCCTTCCTCAAGGCCTTGCGCCATGGTGGTCAGCACCTCTACACAGACCGGCACCATGTCCATGGCATACAGGATCTCGGGCCCAAAATTGAACGGAACGAACGCTATCTTCTTTCCCTCTTCACGGGCAGACCGCAATGCGTTGAAATACACACCCAGGCCCTTGTTGAAGTGCATCGATATCTTCCGGGTGTCCGCGTCCACAGATGCCGCCTTGAAGCTGTTCTGTATAAACTCGGGCAGTGTCTGCACAAAGGCCTGCACCTCGGGCAGATTTACATCCACGTCCTCGGGCAGGCTCGAACTCAGCTCGAAGACCTCAACGATCCTGTCGATAGCATTCTTCTCTTGATCACTCATCGTACCCTCCGAATTCTTTCCAGAAAGGCTTGCACACGGGTTCGAACGCGGCCGGCATCCGCAAGGGGCCCGTACTGCCTTTCCAGTTCCAGGGCGGGGATGTTCTCCTTTTCCAGGTCCCTCTTCAGCAGGGCATTGTCTGTTCCGTGGAGGTCGCAGAACTTGATCTGTTCCA
>JAUWSZ010000265.1 GCA_030609865.1 bacterium
CGCAGAGCACATGTGCTTCGAAGGCCTCCTGCACGAGGTCTCTTCCTTTCTGGAACAGAACCGGTTCCTCCAGGTGAGCGTACGCCCGGTCCACCCCTTTTCGGGCAACGACGCAGAGGCATGGGTTGCGGCCTACCTGCGCTGCCTTCGGGCCTGCAAGCCCTTCCAAGAGGAAGGATACCGGGAACAGATCATCGCCCGTCTGCGGATCTTCCCGGTAGTCTTCTTGAAAGATACGGCCGCCGCCTTGGAGGCCGGTCCTTTCCTCTCCTTCCTCCAGGCGAGCTTTTTCCTGCCCTCTATCCTCATCCCCCACGAGGCAATCAGCGAAGTTTCCACCTTGCACAACGGCCCGGAAGGCCCCCCCTGGGTGCGTGTCTATGCTGCCGACTCTTCCGTCTTTGATCCACAGAGGGCCCTTGAAATGCTGCACGCACAGGAAACCTTCGACAAGATGCTCGAGGACAATTCTCAGGAATTCCCTGAAGGTGACGATCCTCCATGCCTGGAATCGTTGATTCTGGATCGCTGCGGCGACGTTCGTTCGAACATGAAGGGAGATCACCTCCTTTCCACCATGGAACTCGTCGGAACCAGCTATCGGGTCAACCCGCAAGGAGCAACGGGCTGGCATCAGCTTTGCGAGCGCATGGCAACCCGTTTCGTCAGGAAGGGCATGCACGATCAGGCGATCACGGTCTGGCAATCCTCTGCCCGGGCCTATCCTTCGGAAGCGGTCCCGCCATCCCTTTGGCTTCACGTGGCCCTCTGTCATTACGAAAAGGGGAACCTGGAGAAGGCGATGGAGGAACTCACGGAGGCCCGGAAGGGGGACCCTCACTCCGCGGATATACGGTACTACATGGGCCAATGCGAGTTCGCTTGGAAGGACTACATCGAAGCGGCCGACCGCTTTCAAGAGGCGCTCGACCTGGGCCTCCCGAATCCCCTGAGCGTGGAAGCACACTACTATCGCGGCCTCTCCCACTACCATCTGGAAGAATACGATGAGGCCCTGCAAGCGCTCGCAGAGGCCGAGAGGGCCGGCATGGCGGGAAGTCCTCTTCCTTTCTATCAGGGCCTGTGTCTCCTCGGCAAGCAGGAGCCACAACAGGCCTTGCCCTGTTTTCAAGAAGCCTTGTTGCGAGGGCCTTCATCGGACGATCATTTTCATGTCGTCTTCTACATCGCCCACGCCTACAAGGAGATGGAAGATTTCACGAACGCACTGGCGTACTGTGCAAAGGCCGAAGAAATCCAACCGAACAATTATGAACTGTGGAACCTGAAGGGCTTCTGTCACTTCAAACAACGCAACCACGACGCGGCCATCGCCTGTTTTGAAAAGGCGATCGAAATCGATCCCACATCCGGGATCGACTACGCGAACATCGGCTCGAACCTTCGCGACAAGGGCGATACAGAGGGCGCCATCGCCATGTACCGCAAGGCCCTTTCCCTCGACCCAACGATCGACTTCGCAAGGGACGGCCTGAAGCGCTTGTTGGAACAAGCGAAAGGCGACAGGAGGAGACCCGGAAAGGCTTCTTCGTGAGGTCGAACCTTGCGGGGGCCCCGAAAATCTGCTCTAATGTCTCTGTTTCCGCCGAGCGTCTCCAAGTAGATGGGCGCCGAAGGCACAAATTCGTATTCAGAGGATGGCTGACAAGAGATGAGTGGAACGCTCGAGAAGCGCGATGTTCTATCGGCCCGGCACATGAGGGAAGAGGGTATGGACGAAAAAGGGGTGTTTGCGCTGATCCGTGATTATCTGGTCGAGGAGTTCGAGGTCCCGGCTGAGAAGATAGACCCGGACGCCAACCTCTTCTCGGATCTCGAGTTGGACAGTATCGACGCCCTTGATATGGTTGCCATGATGGAGAATCAACTCGACATAGAGATGGATGACGACGCCTTGAAGAAGATCCGACACATCAAGGACGTCGTTGCGTATGTGCTCGCGCACCTTCCCCCCTCATCGAAGACCTCATGAGAAGGAACCGGATGTCCCCCTCTGAATCCGCCGACAAGGCCGGAGCCGTCACGCATGTGGTTGCCGCCCAGGATTCTCCGTGGTTCTCAGGGCATTTTCCGGGAAATCCGATACTTCCAGGAATCGCCCTGCTCGGGTTCGTACAGGACGCGATGCAGGAATTCGGGCATCTGCGGGGAAAACCCCTCGCGATCAAGGGACTGCGGCGGGTCAAATTCACACGGCTTGTGAGGCCGAACGAGCACCTCACGATCATTCTGTCGCCTCTCCTGGAAACCGAACCCGCGGAATTCTCCTTTCAGGTCAAGATGGAAAACGAAGTTTGCTGCTCCGGCCACATTCTGCTTTCCGGCGACACGGACGAGAGGGTGGGCACTTGATCACGGTCTGGAATCTCTCCGTTGAGGCGTTCGTCCCGCACCGGGGCATCATGAGTCTTCTCGACGCCGTACAGGAGATCGATGACCACCACACCCTGGCTTCTGCGGTGGTCAAGGACTCGTGGCCCCTCGCTCGCGACGGCGCTGTTGCCTCCCTCATGCTGATCGAGGTCCTGGCCCAGGCTGCCGCTGCTTGGTTCGGCTGGCAAAACCTGCAGCAGGGCAAACCCGTCGAGATCGGCTTCCTGGTGGGCGTCAAGGAAGCCCGTTTTCACACCCCCCAGGTTGCAGTGGGTACGAGGGTGGAAGCACGCATCGACTGTGGAATCCGACGGCAGAGTTTCCTTGTCATGGAGGGGACTGTCAGGGACGCTGCGAGTCTGCTGGCTGAGGCGAGACTCCAGTTGTTCGTACCTGAAGCTTCATCGGGCGTCTTCCAGGAGTGAACGGCTTACGGGCATCGGGGAACACAGGAATGGAAGCAAAGAGGATCGCCATCGTTACGGGCGGAAGTCGCGGCATCGGCCGGGCCATCTGCCTCGAGTTGGCCCGCCATGACCACCACATCGTCATCAATTACAGATCGAATGAAGAGGCGGCCGCCGCGACGCTGGCCCTCGTCCAGGAGGAGGGAGGGGACGGGGAGTTGGCGAGGTTCGACGTCTCCGACTTTGAGGCTGCGAGTGATGGGGTGCGACAGGTGATCGGTCGTCACCGCAGGGTCGACGCTCTGGTAAACAATGCGGGCATCACTGCCGACGGCCTCTTCGCCATGATGAAACCAGAGGATTGGCACTCTGTTGTGAATACCTCCCTCGACGGTTTCTACAACGTGACGAAACCCGTACTGCGCCAGATGGCACGTCAGCGGCATGGGGCCGTCGTTTCGATTGCCTCGGTGTCCGCCCTCGTGGGCAACCGGGGACAGGCCAATTATGCGGCTGCCAAGGCAGGTCTCATCGGAGCCACCCGCGCCGTGGCCTCCGAAACGGCACGGCTCAACATTCGGCTGAACGTGGTGGCGCCTGGACTCATCGACACGGAGATGACCGAGAACGTCCCCAAGGAGACGCTCAAGATGCTGATCCCCATGGGACGGACAGGCAAGCCGGAAGAAGTGGCCAGGGTCGTTCGCTTCCTCTGCTCCGAAGATGCCTCCTATATCACGGGACAGACGATCGTTGTGGCCGGTGGAATGATCTAGACGGTGGGTGAACCTGGAATGAATAGCCTACGGCTGATTCTCGTTCTCGCCTTGCTTGCCTCAGCCGCTTTCCCCTCCGCTGTTCTCTGCGGTGACTGGGGGAGCGACTGGGAGGCATTGCGCCAAAGCCTTTCCCTTGTGAAATCGATCCGGACCGACTTTGTCCAGCAGAAGAACCTGAAGGTGCTTTCCCGACCGATCATTTCGCGTGGACGCTTCTTCTACCGCGCACCCGGCGACATTCGTTGGGAATATGAAACCCCGATTCGGAGCGTCGTGCTCTTACACAAAGGAGAAGTGCACCGCTACACGCGGCACGATGGAGGGGAATACGATGAGGACAAGGGCCCGGGCGTCGAGGCGGTTCGGCTCGTCCTGGCGGAGATGACCCACTGGTTTACCGGCCACTTTGAGGCCGGTGACACCTTTGTCCCCACCTTGATGCCCGGTTCACCGAGCACGATCATCCTCTCACCCCGGAAGCAGGGTTTGCAGGGATTCATCCAGCGGATCGAACTGACCTTGTCCCCCAGGCCCGGTGTGCTCCGGTCGGTGGAAATCGTTGAGAGCCAAGACGCTTCCACCCTCATTGAGTTCCAAAACCCCGAAATCAACCCGGCCCTTTCGGATCGGCTCTTCGAGCGGTTCGAGTGAAAGGGAGCCAACTCGACCAGGGTCTGTTTCCTCGATGAAAGCACGGTTTCGCCGAATTGCACTGACATTCACCTCTGCGATCCTCCTGTCCACGTGCGCGAGGTTGCCGACGTTGACGCCGGTCCCCATGCAGGAAGGCTACCTTTTCGAGCAGGAATGCCTGAGCCCCTTTCCGACCAGGCCGTGGCGTGCGGTGCACACGATGCATGTCTCCGGCCCCTATCGGAACAGGGCCTCGGTGGTCGGTGTGACCATCGTGGACCCCTCCCTCCGGCGAATCCGAGCGACCATGATCTCGGTGGAGGGGATCGTGCTTCTGGATGCAGTCCGCCAAAGGGGTGAAACCACGATCCACCGTGCACTTGCCCCCTTGGATTCCCCGGCAATCGTGAAGGGCCTGTTCGAGGATGTAGGGCTCATGTTCCTTGCCCCGGATTCAGACCCGGATCGCATCGGGCGGAGTGAGGATGGCGACCTTGTTTGCCGCTTCGAGGGCGACCGGCGAGGGGCCACCGATGTGGTCCTCCCCCGTGAGGGCACGTGGCGGATCCTCCGATACGGCAAGAACCAGTCGCTCGAGGCTAGAATTGAGGCGCACGGCACGACCCGCCACGCCCTCAGCGAGCGGATGGAACTGGAGGTCTATGGAAGGGGGGGCTACACGATCGTACTGAATCTGCTCGAAGTGGAAGTCCTCACCGATACCGAGTCGTTTTTCCGCTAGGACAGCCTCCTAGTGAAGTGACTTGGAAATATCGCTATGTTTCCCTTGCAGAGCTCGAGTTGTTCGGTGCTGTCCAGGGTGCCCGGGTAGTTTTGCGCCGGGCGACTTCGGGGGAGGGAGAGACGGAGCCCAAGCAAATCGGAGAGGGAACCC
>JAUWSZ010000682.1 GCA_030609865.1 bacterium
CCTGAGCGTCATACCCATCAATCCCAGGAGGCTTAGGGTCCGTTTGGGGTCCAGCCTCCCGAGATTATCCCTCCTGTTACTCAGTCATCACTAGATTGCTGTCTCCTTGAGAAAATGGGGCTAACACGCTATATTCTTTGTTAATTCTCTGATACTCTCTTTTACTTTGTTTTACCTCCCTTACCCACTGGAGTAAGGTATGGACCCACTTGAGATCGACGAGCCGGGCCGCAAGGTCCTCCTGATGGGAAACGAGGCGATCGCCCGTGGCGCGCTCGAGGCGGGCGTGCACTACTGTGCAGGCTACCCGGGCTCCCCGTCTTCGGAGATCCTGGCCTCCCTGTCCCGCGTGGCCTCCCACTTCAACCTTTACACGGAATGGTCCACGAACGAGAAGGTCGCCCTGGAAGGTGCTTGCGGTGCGGCCTACACAGGCCTGCGGGCCATGGCGACCATGAAACAGAACGGCGTCAACGTGGCGGCCGATATCCTGACCGCCATGTCGCTGGCCGGCAACCCCGGCGGGCTGGTCCTGGTGGTGTGCGACGATCCGGGCGGGATCTCGAGCACCAACGAGGTGGACACGCGCAACTATGCCCGGCTCGCCGATGTCCCGCTCCTCGAGCCCTCCACGTTCCAGGAGGCTAAAGACATGGTCCGCTGGGCCTTCTCCCTTTCCGAGGAACTGGAACTCCTTTGCATGGTCCGTTCCGTGACGCGCATCTCCCACGCAAGGGGGGTGGTGGAACTCGGCACGATCGAGAAGGTCGAAAGAACGCCGGCCATGAAGCCGGAACAGCGATACGGCTCGTTGCCGCCCTGCCCGAACCACGCTAAGGTGAAGGGCAAGCTTCAGAAGGCCCGGGAGATCTTCGAGACCTCCCCTTTCAACAGGTACGCCGGACCCGAGCGCCCGGAACTCCTCGTCGTGACCTGCGGAACCGGCTGGTGGTACAGCACAGAGGCGATACAGATGCTTGGCGTGGCGGACCGCGTCGGCGTGCTCAAGCTGGGCACCACCTGGCCGCTGCCCGAGGCGCTTCTGAAGAAACACCTCGAAAAGGCATCGTCCGTTCTGGTGATCGAAGAATCAGACCCGGTGCTCGAATACAACCTGAAGGCCCTGTTGTCCAAGGAGGATCTTCAGGCCATTGCTCCCTCCCGGTTGCTCGGCAAGGTGACCGGCACCGTACAGGGCGAGTACGGGCCCGGCGTGGGGGAGATGAACCCGAACGTGGTCGCAGACGCCATCTCCAGAGGCCTGGAACTCGAAGCCCCTCCTCTGCCGAAGAGCTTGAAATCATCGATGCAGGCGGAGATCGATTTCGAGATTCCCAAGCGGGAGGTGGCCTTCTGCCCCGGCTGTCCACACCGGGCCTCGTACTGGGTCATGAAGAACGTGCTCCGACTCGACGGAAGGGATGGGCTGCTGATCGGCGACATCGGATGCTACACCCTCGGGTTCGGCCGAACCGGCTACTACATGTCCCGTACGATGCACTGCATGGGCTCTGCCATCGGGTTCTGCTCGGGTATGGGCAAGCTGGCGAGGTTCGGGTTCTCCCAGCCCACGATTGCCGTGGTCGGAGACTCCACGTTCTTTCACGCCTGCCTGCCCGGGCTCGTAAATGCCCGGTACAATCGCTCTCCCTTCCTCTGTGTGGTCCTGGACAACAGTGCCACCGCCATGACCGGTTTCCAGCCCCACCCGGGCACCGGGAAGACCGCCCTCGGGGAGGAGGTACCCAAACTCTCCATCGAATCGCTGTGCACCGGTATAGGCATCCCTGTACAGGTCGTCGACCCCTTCGACGTTTCGGCTGCCACCCGGCTCCTCTACCGGGCCCTGCAGAAGGAAGAACTGCAAGTGGTGGTCATGCGGCACAAGTGCGCCGTCCTTCAGGGCCGCGAGGAAGGCTTGCCCGCAAGAAGGGTCTGGGTGGACCGGGAGAAGTGCATCGGCGAGCAGTGCGGGTGCAACCGTTTCTGCTCGGCCGCCTTCGGGTGCCCTGCCCTGATCTGGGATGAAGAAAAGGAATGCGCTGCCATCGACGAGGTCCTCTGTTCACGATGCGGCCTGTGTGCAGAGCTCTGCCCCGGAGGCGCCATCCGCATCACCGAAGAGGAACCCCGGCCATGACGGACCTTCGCAAAGACCCATTCAACTTGATCATTGCCGGCGTGGGCGGACAGGGAAACATCCTCGCTTCCCAGGTGGTGGCGCAGGCAGCCCTGATGGAAGACCTGAACGCGACCATCGGAGAGACCTACGGCGTCTCCCAGCGGGGTGGTTCCGTCATAAGCCATGTCCGCGTTACGGCCGGAACGCATGTGGGACCGTTGATTCCCCGGGGTCAGGCCGACCTCCTCGTCGGCTTCGAGCCGATCGAGACCCTGCAAGTGGCCATGGACTTCGGGAACCCGCAGATCCGCGTAATCCTCAACCCGAGGCCCGTCTATCCCATCGGGGTGCTTTCCGGGGACCTCGCCTACCCGCCCATCGACCGGATCCTCGATCTCCTGCAACAGCACGTGGCCGACCTGAAGACCCTTCCGGCAACAGAGATTGCCAAGGAAGCTGGCGAGATCCGGGCCATGAACCTGGTGATGGTCGGAGCCCTCGCGGCCACCGGGCTCCTTCCGATGAAGAAGGAAAGCTACCTCAAGGCCATCCAGGACCAGTTTCGCG
>JAUWSZ010000045.1 GCA_030609865.1 bacterium
CAGGTAGGTGTTCACCGTGGATGCGGTCAGGAGGGTATGGCCCTCGTTGCTCGCCTCTGCGTTCGAGCAGTAATTGTCGCAGATCGCGAAGCGCTCGGCGAGGCGGTACAGGTTCGGCAACAGCAGATCATGGTTGTCCATGACCAACTCCGGGTCCCCTGCCGCTTCGCCTTCCGGTGGCTGGTAGGGACCGAGCAGGTAGTCGTAAGTCTTGTTCTCCCGCACGACCAGGAAGACGTACTTGATCGGGGTGTCCCCGCCGCGGACAGGCGGTATCGGGTTGTCCCACGTTCCGTCGTGAATTTCGAAGAGCCGTCCTGGCAGGGCGTTGTTTTCCGCCACATGCTCGGAAAGCCTCGCCAGGTCCGCATCCTCGGGCACGGGCAGGACGGAGATGGCCCCGGGCGCGTGGCCCATACTCCCTTTCCCTGGCATGCCGATTCCCTTCCCGTTGGCCACGTAAAGCGTTTCCTCCAGCAGTTTGCCCCTGCCCTCCTCCGCGTGGAGGGCCAGGGCCGTCGGATACCAGGCGGTGGGGATGTCGCCGAGGTGTGCACCGCTCGCCAGATCCAGGACAGCGATCCGGTTCAGCCCTGCCTGTGCGACGTAGAGCCGCTCGTTCCGGGGGGAGAAGGCGAGGGCGTTCGGGCTGGACCCGTACTCACGACCGGGCGTGGCGCGAAGATCGATCGTGTCGAGGAGGCGAGGTGCGTCCGTGCCGATCGCGAGGATGCTCACGGAATCCTCGTCCGCGTTTGTTACATAAAGGCGGTTGCCTTCCTCGTTTACCAGAAGGGCCTCCGGGTTCTTCTCGACCGGAACCACCGCTTTGCGGGGTGGGTGATCGGGATCCGAGAGGTCGACGATGTTGATGGTGTCCCCCTTCTCGCAGGACACGTATGCCTCCTGCCCTGCCGGGTGGATCGCCACTGCATACGGATTCGGGTCGGTCGGAATCATCGCAAGGGTCTGCGTCGTCTCCAGGTCGAACAGGGTGAGTCTACCCTCGGACTGGGAGACAGCCAGGAGCATCCCCCCGTCCGGGGACACGCAGAGCCCGCCGGCGAAATCAAAGGGGGGCAGGTACAGGGAACGCTCAGGATCGGCCAGGAGTTCTCCTGTGTCGCTGTCGAAGCGATAGGCATCGATCACGTCTCGCCCGCCACCCGACACATAGACCTGTTCTCCGGCGGGTGGCCGGAAGGCCAGGCCCAGGAAGTACCCGTCCGCCTCGAGGACGTGCAGGGTCTCGCCCGAAGAGGCGTCAACCACCAGAAGTGCCTGGTCTCCCCCGCCGGAGGTGGTGACAAAGAGGTGCCCTCCCTGCGGATGGACGGCAAGCCCGAGGGGCAGGGCGTAGTCGATTCGGAGAAGGCGGGCGCCCGTGGCGGCAAAGGGCGTTATTCCCTGCCCGTTCGGCAGGAGCCATTCGAGTGGGTTGCCCTGTGGGTCTGTCCGGACCGGTCCCGGCTTCCACAAGGCTTCGGGTCGAATCGTGAAGCCCCCGGGACCGTTGGTCGACTCTGGGGGCGTTTCATCGTCTCCTCCGCAGGAGAAGGCGCAGACCATGGAGAAAACGAGACAGAGGTAGACAAGGGCGTAGAAGGGCCGCCTTGAGGGTGCGCCTCCGAGGGGATGAGGACCTCCTGACATGGGTTCTCCTGTTGTCTGTTCCTCAGCAGGTTGATCCACGGGCGAGATGTTCGGTCGACCCTTTTCACGCTGTCCGTCGAGATTCTACAGCACTCCCGATAGGATTCTCAAACTTTCTGTTTCGTCGCGAGCCGCAAGCCCGCACTGGCCCCAAAAAAAAACCTTGACCTGTCAGAAAGAGGTTCTTCATAATAGGAATAGAAACCTAACAGAAAGGGGGCCAAGATGAGTGTTGCTAACATCCTGCAAGGGCATGAGTTGCTCAAGAACCTCACGATGGAGGAGGTCGACAGGATGAGCAAGTTCTCGGAACGAAAGAAGTTCGAGGAGAACGACACGATCTTCCTCCATGAGGCAGATGCGGACCAGACGTTTATTCTGCTCAAGGGTCACGTGCTCTTACGGCTGCCTGCCAAACCGGATGAATTCCGGATCGTCATCGGCAGCATCGAAGAGGGAGAGCTGTTCGGCCTCTCCCCTCTGTTGGGGTCTGCGAAGTACACGGCCGAGGCCCAGTGCGCCGAGACCTCGGAGGTGCTGGCCATCGATGCCAAAGAGCTTCGAGAACTCCTGCAGGCGAATTGCCTGGCCGGTTTCTACATCATGAATGAGGTGGCGCAGGTCTATTTTACCTGCTACGTGGAATTGCTCGGCCGGCTTCAGGGTATCGTCGCCCAGATTCCGGTGAGCACCAGCGTCTGACCGCGACACGCCCCGAACCTTGGGCGGGTGGATTTGCGGACTGCGTTCGTCCTTTCCTTGACGTGCGCTACGCTCGTCGGTCTCGTGGCTGATGACGGAGCATGGGTGCGCTCGTGTTTGCGCTGTATAAGACGGCCTCGGCCGGCCCCTCCGTTCGGCGGCCCAGTGCCTTGCCCTGGTCCGATTTCCTTCCCGGGTGCCCGGCAGCAGGATGAGCACGGCTGTGCTTTTTCCTTTCCGTGCGCTATGATCACTCTCGAAACAGACACCCTGAATGGAACTTCATGGAGGGCTGAAACATGCTACTGGAGAAGTATCGAAAAGCGCATTTTCCGGAGACCCTTTTCCCCGAGTTTGTGGTGAATCGAGAGGAGTGTACCCAATGCGGTCGATGCATAGAGGCATGTCCCACGATGGGACTGGAGATGGGAACGGACGGGTTCCCGTACCTGCGAGGGTACAAAGGGATCGAGAAGGCCTGTCTGGCCTGCCGCAACTGCGAAGCGGTCTGCCCCTCAGGAGCCGCGAGGCTGGACGGTATTTATCGAGTCAAGGAGGGTCGCTACAAGACGATCCTGCGCGGCAAGATCTCTCCCCCCAACCCGTTCAACGACCCCGAGCCCCCCTCCTTCGAGTCTGTAACCAAGAAGCTCACCTCGGTGGAACGGGTGATCCTGAAGAGAAGGAGTATCCGGCTCTACAAAGACAAGCCTGTCCCCCGGGAGATGATCCACCGGATTCTGGAGGCCGGCCGGTTCGCCCCCTCCGCCGGGAACTGTACGCCCTGGAAGTTCACCGTGGTCTCGAACCGGGAGACGATCCGGGAACTGGAGAGGGACAGCATGAAGGTTCTCCGTCGGCTCCGGGATGTCTATCTCGGGCCGAAAGGCTGGAACAAGAAGGTCGCCACGCTCGTGAGTTACATGTCTGTGAACAAGATGGACCAGAGGCCGATGACGGCCATCGAGAAGGCGGATCATTGCAACAACGTTATCTACTGGAACGCACCTGTTGTCATCTTCCTCCTGATGGATACCCGCGGGATCAGCAACCCGGATCTTGACTCAGGGATGTGCGGGCAGAACATGGTACTGGCGGCCCATGCGATGGGGCTGGGCACCTGCTACATCGGCCTGACGATTGCGGCGCTCGACTTCCTGCCGGCGTGGAGAAAGAGGCTGGGCGTCGAGCCTCCCTGGAAGGCGGTCACGTCCCTGTGCGTTGGTTACCCGAAGGGCAAGATCGATAAGCCCGTGGCCCGGGAGACCCTGGAGGTGAATTGGATCGAGTAAGCGGGTGGCTACTCCGCCTGGGGTAGCTCGCCCTTTACGTATTCCTCGAGCAACATGATCCGATCGTGACCCCAGAACATCTTCTTGCCCACGAAGAAGGTCGGTGCACCAAAGGCCCCACGTTCTACCGCCTCCGCGGTGTTCTTCTTGAGGACTTCCTTGATCTCCGGGTCTTGCGCCATCTGGGCGAGCTTCTCGCCGTCCAGCCCGACGGATCGAGCGATCTCGTTTAGCGTGTCCGGTTGGCCCGGGTCCTTCCCTTCCTGCCAGAGGGTACGCATGACGGCAGCGGCAAACTCCTTGCCCTTACCGAGCGTGTCCGCCCCCACGGCAGCCCGCATCGGTATCAGGCTGTTTATGGGAAACACGGAAGGAAAGGAAAAATCAATCTTGTAGTGGGCGGTCCAGGTCTTCAGGTCGTCGAGCATGTAGTTGAGTTTCGCAGGGACCTCCAGGGGTGGCCTGTTGCCCGTCTCCCGGAACACCCCCCCAAGAAGGAACGGCCTCCATTGCGCCTGGGCATTGCACGCTTGCGCAACCTGCTCGATGCGGGTCGATGCAAGGAACGTGTAAGGGCTTCCCACATCCCAGAAAAACTCGATCGTCTTTTGAGACATGCCTTTCTCCTCCGTGTCCCCCCTACAGAGTGAGGTCGTTGATGAACTCAACCAGCTGCTTTAAGTTGCGGCATTCGCGGACTTCATCGCACTGCTTGGCATACCGATGCATCATGGAATCCCCGAACTTCCAGAACCCCCTGTTTTCCGGGTTGAGCCAGATCGTACGGCGCGCGCGCGATCGTACGCGGGACAAATACTCATCCCCCGGCACGAAGAAATTGTTCCTGCCGTCCCCGATCACGATGAAGGTGGTTTTTCGATTCACGGCATCCATGTACTCTTCGAAGAACTGCTTGAACACGCTCCCGTAGTCCGTGTACCGGTTGTACGGAATGTCGGCCTGATTCAGGGCGGTCTCGATCGCCTCGGTTACCTCGTGCTGCTCGAAACAATCGGTCACCTCTCCGAGTTGATCGACGAAGACAAAGCTTCGGACCTTGTCGAACTGGTCCTGGAGCGAGTACAGAAGGTGGAGCATGAACCGTGAGGCATTCCAGACGGAGCTGGAGACATCGCAAAGGGTAACGATCCGTGATTTGGATTTCTTGCGCTTCCGGAAGGCCACCTCCAGGGGAATGCCCCCGTATGCCATGCTTTTTCGAAGGGTGTGCTTGAGGTCGAACCGCCCCCTTTGTTTTCGCTTCTGGCGCAGCGCGGATTCGTCGCGGATCTTCTGGACCATTTCCCGGATCGCCTCCCGCATGGACTGTATTTCCCACGGTGTCAGCGCACCGAACCCTTTTTCCATGATGTCTCTCGGAAGGTCCCGGAGGTCGTCCTTCCTGATCAGCGCCTGTGCTTGTCGTCCGACGTATTCGCGGATCACCTCTCCGAAGACGTCCGTCCTCTCGGCGATTCCGGCTTCCAGCGTCGCGCGCTCGTCCTCGGAGGCCCCTTCCTGCTCGAGCAGCGAGAGCAGATGGTCTGCTTCGGCCGCCCAGTGATCCATCCCGAGTTCCCTGCGGATCTTCTGGGTAAAGTGGCTTGTCTGCAGCGGGTAGCGGATATCCCCCAGTCCGATCCGCTCCGCCACCTCGGGCAGGGTAGCGGCCAGGGCGGCGATTCCCTCGAGGACCATCTGGCGGAATTCGGGGGAGATAACGCCGTTGGCCTGGTCGAGCACTTCCTGGAGGGACTCCTGGAGTTCCCCCTGGGCGAGGGACTTGGAGAGTGCCTCTTCGGGCACCGAGAAGTCGGCGAAGAAAAGCTCGAAGAGACGGTTGAACTCCTCGATGTCATCTGCGCTCTTGATCCACGTTGTTTTGAGAACGGTCTTGAACTGTGTCCTGCTCGCGAGATCAATCAGCTCGATTCCGGTCAAGGCGCTCAGGACCTCGTCCACGGAGATCCGGATTCCGTTCTTTCGTAACGTGTTTGCGAATGCGAGGACGGCTCTTTGCATGGTATCCGGATGAATTGTTGTTCGTTTAACGTTCAGTTCTCTTCCTGCTCTCGCGGCAGGACCCTTCCCACGTCCTTGAGAACCCGTTCCCGGTCTGCCGGGTACTTGATCAGGGTCGGCAGGGTCGTCCGGATCATTTCCGAACCAAGCCGGTCCGCATTGAGCAGGACGAGGGCCTTGGCCCAATCCAGGCTTTCTCCGATGCTGGGCGGCTTCTTGAGATCCAGCTTCCGCATGGACCCCACTGCCTCGGCAACTTGACGGAGGAGCCTGTCGTCAAGGTCTGGGACCTTCTTTCTCAGAATTGCCGCTTCCTGTTCCGTCGACGGGAAGTCGAGATACAGGTAGAAGCATCTGCGTTTGAGCGCATCGCTCAGTTCGCGGCTGTTGTTACTCGTGAGCACCACGAGAGGGATGTGTCGAGCCTCGAGGGTGCCGATCTCCGGGATGCTGACCTGAAACTCGCTGAGCACCTCGAGCAGAAAGGCCTCGAACTCCGGGTCGGACTTGTCCACCTCGTCGATGAGAAGGACCGTGACCTCGTCCGACAGGATCGCCTTCAACAGGGGACGGGCCACGAGGAAACGCTCCGAGAAGAAGGCGTCCTCCTCGGTCGAGATCCTCTCGACGGCCTCGGAGAGCGTGCTCACTGCCTGGAGGGTCTCGGCGATCTTGTCCTTCAGGATCTGGGTGTAGAGAAGCTGCTTGGAATACTCCCACTCGTAGAGCGCCTTTGTCTCGTCCAGTCCCTCGTAGCACTGCAATCGTATGAGGTTCAGGCCCAGGGAGGCGGCCAGGACCTTGGCAAGATCGGTCTTGCCCACCCCGGCAGGCCCCTCCACGAGCAGGGGGCGCTGCATCTGGGAGGCGAGGTAGACCACGGTCGCTGCCTCCTGGTTGCAGATGTACTGCTGGGTGGCGAATCGGTCCTGAACTTCCTGGTATGACGTAAACATGGCTACCCCTTTTCGAGAAGGGTCTTGGCGACCCGAGCTTTCTGGAGTTCGTAGAGTTGGCTGCCTACATTCAAGAGTTGTGCATCCTTCAGGAGGATTCCGAGGGGGAACTCGGGGATCTCGGAGACGCCCTTCCGGAGCTGTTGAAAGCGATCCCACCACTGCGTCAAGAGGCCTGCCACGAACAGCAGGCGTTCGGTGAGGCGTGCGTCCAGGCCGGTCCGGTCGAGGACCTCGCAGGCCAGTCCTTTCGAGAATTCACGGAGGCCTTCCAGGGTGATGTGAAGCTCGGCCACGAGCTTGCGTGTTTCCACATCAGGGGGTGCGCTGCCGTCTACCACGAGCCGGATCATCTGGTCGAGGATCAGCCGAAAATGGGCGGTGAGGGTCACCATGCCCAGGAAGCGTTCCCAGCCGAAGACGGCCCGGGAGATACGGACGTGGCCGTCCCCAAGACCCCCCAGAAGGTTCTCGGCCGGCACGGCGCAGTCCTCGAAAAGGAGCTCTCCGTGGGGCGAAGTATACAGAAACCCGAAGTCCATCTCCTGCACGACCCGGAAACCCGGAGAGGCTGTGTCCAGCAGAAAGGCCGAGATGCCTTCCTTTCCCGGTGCGGGTCCGGTGCGGGCCAGGACGATGATCAGGTCGGCAACCGGTCCGTTGGTGATGAAGAGCTTGTGGCCGTGGATGCGGTACGTTCCGTTTTGCCTCTCTGCCCGGGCCTTCATCTTCACAGGGTTGGCCCCTGTCTCCGGCTCGGAGGCGGCCAGGGCGCCGATCCGTTCACCCGTGACCAGGCCGGGCAAGGTTCTCTCCCGCTGCTGCTCGGAGCCGAACCGTGCGATCACGTGGGAATGAATCAGGAGGTGATCCAGCCAGGAGAGGCACAGGCCCAGATCCTGGCCGCCCAGGAGGAAGGCCTCGATCGCCTCCACCAGCGCCTCGGGGCCCTGGCCCGAGCCCCCGTACCGGGTCGGGATGAGGAACCCGAACAGGCCGGCCCCGGCCATCTTCTTCCAGAGGCCGCGGGAGAATTGCCGGGTTTCGTACCGATCCGCCAGGGTCGGAAAGACTTCCTTCTGGGCAAAGGTATAGACTTCCTCCGGGGTCATGTTCACGTAGCCTCCTTCGGATGACGGCTCAAATCACCCTCGAGTTCATTTAGCCACTCGATTCGGTGTTCCACCTCTTTCAGGCCAAAGGCCAGGATGCGGATCCGAAAGGAATCCGTTTTGCGATGCTCCATTTGCGACAGAATTTCCTGGTACGACTTCTTCCTTTCTTCCATCAGGGGGAGCTGGGAACGGATTTTCCGGCGGGCCTCCACCGGATCCAAATGCCGAAAGAAGTTGACCTTGGCGAAGAACGAGTATCCCTGCATGAAATCATAGAGGACCCCGTCGTCCTCGTACTGGTCCGACAGGAGCCAATCCTGGAACGCTCGTTTCCCCTTTGGCGTGATGTGGAGCAGCTTTCGCGCAGGCCCCTTGTCCGGCACGACCACCTCCCGCTCGATCAAGCCCTCATTCTCCATCTTGGCCAACTGCGTATAGAGCTGGCCCTCGTTGATGTTCCGGAAGTGGCCGAGCCGATGCACCATCTGTTTTCTCAGGCCGTATCCATGGCCGGAATTTTCCGAAAGCAGGCCCAGCAAGACGTGGCGAAGAGACAAAGCGACCTCCTTGCTCGAAAAGCTCCTATTCCAGTTCATGATAATATACATTACATGTAATGTATATTATTAGTAATATATATTCCTGTCAAGGCAATTTTCGGCCGGCGGAGACAATCGTGTAACATTTGACGAACGGGCACTCTTCGATTAGCTTAGTCAGTCAGAAAATCACTGGGCATCCGGGGAGGGCGAATGCAGAAGTATTCATTTTTTCAGCACTTCGAGGGTTGGGAGGAGTTCCGGGCGAGACCCATTGCCGAAAGGCTGCCGGTGTTCTTCAAAGACGGCAGAATTTTCGATGTCCTGTTCTCCCAGCAGTTCGACCGACCCTTTCTCGATTCCATCTACGACTTGACCAACCGGATTCGAAGAATCGCCAAGGTGAGGGAGGGCGCGAAGTGGCTGCAAGAGCTCCATGGCCACCGAAGGGCCATGCTCTATTTCGTGCAGCCGTCGACCCGAACCTTTCTTTCCTTCCTGAACGCCTGTCACATCCTTGGTTTCCACACGAGCGAAATTCGCGATGCACACACGTCGTCGGAGATCAAGGGGGAGTCGCCGGAGGACTCGATTCGGACCTTCAGCAGCTATGTGGACCTGATCGTCATGCGCCACCCCTTGGAGGGCTTCGCAGAGAAGACCGCCTGGCTCCTGAACATCTATTCCGATCGGCCGGTTCCTCTGATCAACGCGGGTTCCGGGAGTGATCAGCACCCGACCCAGGCCCTCCTGGACGTGTACACCCTGCAAAGATCCTTTGAAGATCGCGGAGGGATCGAAGGGAAGGTGATCGCTCTCGTGGGGGATCTGAAGAGGGGAAGGACTGCCCGCTCGCTGAGCTACCTGATGAAGAACTACCCTGGGGTAAAGCTCCTGTACGCTGCCCCTCCTGCCTTCCAGATAGGAGAGGACATCAAGGAATTCCTCTCGAACCAGCGGATTCCGTTCGAGGAACACACATCTCTCGAGCCCCTTCTGGGCCGGGCCGACGCGATCTACATGACGCGCATCCAGGACGAGCACGACGGGGAGGGGAAATCCGAGTCTCACTAAGAGGACTTCTGTCTGGGGAAGAAGGACCTACCGAAGATGAAGCCGGAGGCGATCATCATGCATCCGCTGCCGAGAAGGGGAGAGATCGACGTGGCTGTGGACAAGGATCCGAGAGCCATGTACTGGAGGCAGGAACGAAACGGCATGTGGACTCGGGCCGCCCTGATGTCGGTCATCTTCGGATCGGATGAAAGGGTGCGCACAGAGGGCGAGCGTTTCCTTGATTGACCGGTCTTCGGGTCAACCCTCCAGG
>JAUWSZ010000446.1 GCA_030609865.1 bacterium
CCCCTGGAAGAACCTTTCCGTAGCCCTCGGCAGGTCTCGGGCAGGGATCCCGACCCCGGTGTCCTCGACCTTCACGACGACGCAGCCCGCCGGGTTCGCCCCGGGGGGCACGAACAGGAACTGCGGCCGGTCATCGTCTCCCTTCTGAGGATCACCCCAAGCCGGATCCTTCTCGAATTCTTCGAGGCCCGGGCGTTGCTCGGCACTCACACGGATCTCGCCCCCGGAGGTGAACTTCATGGCATTGTCGAGGAGGTTGTACAGGATTTCGGTCAGGCGGTCCGGGTCGACCATCACGGCGGGAAGACCTTCGGGGATTTCCGATGCCAATCCGAGCCCCTTTTCTTTTGCACGAACCTCGAAGGATTGAACCGCCTTGTGGACCAGTCCTTTCAACAGAACGGCTTCCACACGAACGGGGTGCCTGCCCAGCTCGATCGAGGAAAGCCGCACCAGGTCCCCTACCAGCCGTACGAGCCGGTCCGTGTTCTCCTCGATCACGGAGAGGTAACGGCTCGCCTGCTCCGAATCCTGGAATCCCTCCTCCTGAAGCGTCTCTGCAAAGCCCTTGATGAGCGTGAGGGGTGTCCGCAGCTCGTGGCTCACCCGGGATAGAAAATCCGCGCGAACCCTTTCGAGGCGTTTCCGTTCGGAGATGTCCCGGAGGAGAATGAGGCAGGCACCGGAAGTCCCCGGTACCGCGTCCCGAAGATTCCTTGCCCGCGCCAGAAAGGTTCGCTCCGGATTCCTGACGAAGATGACTTCCATCGGCGCGGGAGGTTGCTCTTCCTCTCTGGCCTTACGCACCAGGCTGTAGAGCTCGTCGCTGCGCATTACCTCCATGAGGCGCATGCCAACCTCCGGCGCTTCTTTGCGTCCGATGATCTCGCGGGCGTATGGGTTGATGAAGAGAACGCGCTCCTGGTCGTCCACCAGGATGATCCCGTCCTGGATCGCCTCGAGGATGGTCTTCAAACGCCTTCTTTGGGATGTGAGGTCCTCCACCTGTTCGCTCAATTCTTCAGCAACCTCGTCCAGTTCCTTCTCCAGGACGCCCAGCTCGTCACGGCTGCCGATATACAACCTTCGGCTGAAGTCGCCTTTTCTTGCTGCCTGAACAAAGGTCGTGACCCGCTCGATTCTTCGGCTCATCCTTCGCGAAAGGATGAACAGCACCGGTATGGCCGCAAAGAAGGCAAGCAGGCTTCCCTGTACGATGTTCGAGCGGATCGCGGCGAGCCGCGCAAAGACTCCCTCGAGGGGCAACGAAAGACGCAAGAAATAGGTCGAAGGCCCGGAAGAGGCGAGAATGGCGCCGTAGAGCATCGGGTAACGCAGGGTGTGGCTGTACCGAATCGCGGATCCTTCCCCTTTGTCCAGAGCATCGTGCACCTCCGGGCGGTAGAGATGGTTCTCCATGGAGGAGGAATCCCGATCCGAGTCCCCAAGGACGATACCGTCCGCGTCGATCAGGGTGACCCGGTATCCGGACCGCTCTCTCAGCTCTCGGCACAGCAGATCGAGGGAGCCTTCGGGACTCCGAACGTCCAGGAGGGCCTCCAGGGTTCGGGCCGTGCGGAAGAGATCTCCCTCGAGACGGTCCACGAAGTAGGAGCGGAGTTGATAGTGGGCATACAGCGAGACGACGCAGATGGCAAGAATGACCACTGCAAGATAGACGAGCAAGAACCGTAACCACAGCTTACGTATCATTTCGCATTCGGCTGGAACTTGTAGCCGGCCCCGCGCACGGTGAGAATCATCTTGGGATGGCTCGGGTCTTTTTCGATCAGGGAACGCAGCTTCTGGATGTGCACATCGACCGTGCGGGGCATTACGAAGGTGTCCCGTCCCCACACGGAATCCAGTAGCTGGTCCCGGGAGAAAACGATTTCAGGATGTGTGACAAGGTGTCTCAAGAGTCGAAACTCGATGGGGCTCAGGTTAACCGGCTTGTTTCTTACACGCACTTCGTAGGTGGCGAAATTCAGGTAGAGCGAGCCGTTCTCATACGGGGGGCGCTGTTCCGGACGGGGGGATTCCCCGGCGCGACGCAGCACCGCCCGCAGGCGGGCGATCAGCTCCCGGGGGCTGAAGGGCTTGGTGATGTAATCGTCCGCCCCCATCTCGAAACCGATCAGCTTGTCGATCTCCTCCTCCTTAGCCGTCAGGATCAGGATGGGGACTCTCGCGGTCCGGTCCCTGCCCCGCAGGATGCGGCAAAGCTCCAGGCCCTGCATTCCGGGAAGCATCAAATCCAGGATGATTGCATCGGGAAGCCTCTTCTGCACCTCCGCATAGGCGATCTCTCCATCGGAGGCACTCAGGGCTTGGAAGCCCTCTTTTTTCAGGTGGTGACAGATCAGATCGCGGATGTCTCTCTCATCCTCGACGACGAGTATATTTTTCATGACGGGATCTTCCCGAGCTTCCGGGCGTGCCGTATGTTTCTCCCTTCCACCATGAACACCACGACTTCTCCGATGTTGGTCGCAAGGTCCCCGAATCTCTCCAGGTACCTGGCAACCAGAACGAGGCGTGTAGCGCGAGAAATTCTCTTCGGATCTTCGATCATGTAGTTGATCAGCTCCCGGAAGACCTGCTCGTTGAGCTGATCCAGCAGGTCGTCCGAATCGCACACCTCCAGGGCAAGTGCAACATCCTCCCGCATGAAGGCGTCCAGGCTTTTTCGAAGCATCCGCTGCGCGTGCTCGGCCATCCTTGGGATATCGATCAAGGGCTTGAGGGGTGGCTCCTGGCACAACTCGAGTGTCCTGTCAGCAATGTTGACGGCCAGGTCGCCCATTCTCTCGAGTTCGTGCGTAATCTTCATGGCCGTCGTAATCGCACGCAGGTCCTTTGCCATCGGCTGACGGAGGGCGATCAAACGGATGCACTCCTCTTCCACCTCGTTCTCCAGCTCATCCACCTCCAGGTCGGCATCGATGACCTTCTCGGCCACCAGAAGATCCCTCGCCTTCAGGGCCTCCACGGCCTGGTAGATGTTTCTCTCCACCATCCCCCCCAACCGGAGGATCGCATCCTGCAATCCCTTCATTTCCTGATCGAAATGCGTTCGTGGCTTCAACGGATCTTCCATAGCACTCTTCCCGTCCCGGTCTCTTAGGTCCTTTCAGCAGAGGTACCTCTACCCGAACTTGCCCGTAATATAGTCTTCGGTCTCCTTTTTCCCTGGCCGCGTAAACAGCTTGTCGGTCTGGTCGAACTCAACGAGTCGACCCAGGTGGAAGAACGCTGTCGTGTCGGACACCCGGGCCGCCTGCTGCATGTTGTGGGTCACGATGACAATGGTATAGCGCTTACGGAGTTCCTTGACGAGTTCCTCGATCTTGGCCGTTGCGATCGGATCCAGGGAGGAAGCCGGCTCATCCATCAGCAGGATTTCCGGTTCCACGGCCAGGGCCCTTGCGATACACAACCGTTGCTGCTCACCGCCCGAAAGCCCGAGGGCGGAGCCGTTCAATCGCTCCCTGACCACCTCCCAGAGAGCAGCGGCCTTGAGACTTGCGTCGACGATCTCCTGCAACTGATCCTTGTTCCGTATCCCGTGAATGCGAGGTCCATAGGCCACGTTGTCGAAAATCGATTTTGGAAAGGGGTTCGGTTTCTGAAAAACCATGCCCACCTTCCTGCGCAGCGTGACTACATCGTAGCCGTTTTGATAGATGTCCTCTCCTTCGATGCGAACACTTCCCTCGAGCCTTGTGCCGGGAATGAGGTCGTTCATCCGGTTGAGAGCGCGAATAAAAGTGGATTTGCCACACCCCGAAGGCCCGATCAATGCCGTGATCGCCCGAGGCAGGATGTCGAGGGAAATCCCGAAGAG
>JAUWSZ010000368.1 GCA_030609865.1 bacterium
CCCTGACCCCCGATAGCTGAATGCTTTGCCCTTTGCCGTTTATTCGTTTCCAGGACGAGGACGACGACGAGCGATAGTCTTGGTGGGGAGGCGCGGCCCTTTCCCCTTTGACCTTTCACCTTTCACCTTGTTCAATTTGCCGATACGGAGGTTCTCCGAACATCTACGCAAGAAAACGTGGATGTTTCGGCGGAAGACTCTATTCCAGCCAGCTCAGGTCGCCCAGTCCTCTGCGGATGAGGACCGGTTCGTCCCCGGTGAGATCGATGATGCTGGAAGGCTCTCCGGGGCACTCCTCGGCAATCACGATGTCGATCGTACCGCGGAACCGTTTCTCGATCTCTTCCGGATCGTTCAGGATGGTCCCGTCCTCCAGGGTGGCGCTCGTGCTGATCAAGGGTCGGCCGAGGCCCTCCACCACATCTCGCACGATCCGACAATCCGGAATACGCGCTCCCACCGTCTTCTGCGGTGTCAACATCACCTTCGGAACCAGGGGGGTCGCCGGAAGGATGAACGTGTAGGGCCCGGGCAGCAGTCTGCGGAGGATCCGGTAGGCCGAATTCGATATTACGCCATACTGGCTCAATTCCTTCAGGTCGGAACAGAGGATGCTGACCGGCTTGCGCCGATCCCGCTTCTTGAGGGCGTAAATTTTCTCGATGGCCCGCTTGTTGAGCAGATCACATCCGATCCCATAGGTGGTGTCTGTCGGATAGCTGACGAGCTTCCCCTCCGTCAACGCCTCCACCACACGCTGGATGTGGCGTTTCTGGGGGTTGATCGGGTTGGTGTGTAGAATCGTACTCATAGGCTATTCGGAAAGGAAGCAGTCGACCACTTCCGGATCGAAGTACACGCCGGAAAGACCGGCAATCCAGAAACGGGCAACCTCCGGGGTCATCGCCGCCCGGTAGGGCCTGTCTTCCGTCATCGCATCATAGGCGTCGGCAACCTGTACGATCCTTGCCTCCAGGGGAATCTCCTCCCCGGCCAGACCGTCCGGGTAGCCCCTCCCGTCAAAGCGCTCGTGATGGGTCCGAACGGTCTGGCATATCGGGTCGGGCAGGGAGAGGGATCTCAACATCTGTTCCCCCCGGAGAGAATGATCCTGGATCACGAGGGTCTCCTGAAAGGAGAGCATGCCCGGTTTGTCCAGGATATGAGGCGGCATGTCCAGCTTGCCCACGTCGTGCAGCAGAGCAGCCAGTTGCAAGTAGAGCAGCCTTTTTTCCGCGAGGCCCATCCGGAAGGCCATGGGCATGCAAAGGCCGCACACCCTCTCCGAGTGGCCTCTCAGATCGTGGTTGTAGCTCGACATGCTGCCCAAAAGGTCGACAACCGACCCCTGCTGCAGGGTAAAGGGATAGCCATCCTGCATGTTCAGCAACATGTGCTTTTCTCGGGCGTGGTCCCGGGGGAGCATGAGACCCTCCTTTCGTATTCCCTGTACAAAGCCTCCTTGGGAATTCCGTGGTCGATGAAATCCCACGGGAAAAGCTCGTCCCTCCGACGGTCCCTGTGCACGAAGAAATCGGGATTGAGCGTGGTTCTTCGAAAAACCTTCTTCCAGTCCGTGTCCTCCACTGCGCCCCCCAACACGAAGGGAAGGACCCGCCGATCCCCCCGGCCGAACAGGGCCTGCAAATAGGCCCATTTTGCAAGGCCGTGTGTCACGTAGATGTTCGGCTCTTTCTGGAGAGAACGCCGGATCTTCTTCAAACGGTCATTCAAAACCCTCTGCTCGGCCATGCCGCACCACTGGAAGGCCGACCAGGGCTTGGGCACGAAAGGATTCACGCTGAGGGTAATCTCCCCCATGCGACGCGTGTCTTTGGCGGCCCGCAGGAACCTGTGACGAATTCGCTTCGCGAGATCGATGATCGCTTCCACATCCTCTTCGCCTTCCCCCGGAAGGCCAACCATGAAATACAGCCGCATGCTGAAGATCCCGTGTTCGGCCAGCCTGTCGGCGGCACGCAGGATCTCCTCATCGTCGAACACCTTGTTGAGGATCCGGCGCATCCGATCGCTGCCCGCTTCGGGTGCGACGGTCACCGTCTTCTGGCCGCTCGCCTGCAGGGCGTCGAGGAGCCTGTCGCTCAACGTGTCCAGGCGCAACGAGGGGGCGGAAAGCTTCCCTCCCCTCCCAATGAGCCACTCGCACAGAGCATCCAGTTCGGGATAGTCCCCAAGAGAGGCACAGACCAGTCCCAGCCGACGGTCTTTCCCGATGCCCGTCTCCAAGGAAGACTTCAAGGGCTCGAGGCTCCGGTACCGAACCGGCCGATAGATGAACCCCGTCGAGCAGAAGCGACAACCACGGCTGCATCCTCTCCCGACCTCCACCAGGTGGATCCCCGCGAGCTCCGCTTCCGGGGTGAAAACCGTTGTTTCCGTGCTGCATCGATTCAGGTCCCGCACCCATCGTCTCTGCACCTTTTTCGGCGCCCCCTTCTTGGGCTCGAAGGATGCAAGGGTTCCGTCCTCTTCGTAATGCGGCTCGTACAGTGCCGGTACGTAGACACCCTTAATCGAGGGTGCCTCGCAGAAAAACGCCTCCCTGCTGTCGACACCACGTCGCTTTCGATACTGTTCGAGGACCTCGTCGAGGGCCTCTTCCGCCTCCCCGAGCACGAACAGGTCGATGATTCCGGCCATCGGCTCCGGGTTGAGGAAGCTGGCCGGCCCCCCAGCAATCAGCAAGGGCGCGTCCCACGTCCGGTGGTGTCGCTCGGCAGGGATGCCCGCCAGGGAGAGGAGGGCGGCAACGTTCGGATAGTCATTCTCGTACGAGAGGGAGAAGGCGATGATCTCGAAGGCGTCCAGGGGCTTCTGGCTCTCCAGGGAAAACGGGCGCGTACCGGTCCTGGCCATCTCTTTCCTTTCCTCCCAGTCCGGGAAAAAGGCCCTCTCACAGACCACGTCCGGATGGCGGTTCAGGAGTCCGTAAACCGTCAGAAACCCGAGGTTTGCCATCCCCACGCTGTAGACGTTCGGGTAGACGAGCGCGATCGGAATACGGCCCCCCCAGTCCTTCTGAAAGGCCCCTTCTTCCCGCGCCAGACGGTCGCGCGCCGCCCTGTGGAGACGATTCGACATGGCCGATCGCTCGATCCAACCCTTTCGGACTCTTCTCGTTTCGTGCGCTTGTTGCCTCAGTCGGCTACCGGCTGACGCAGGAACGTGGGAACATCCAAATCGGCTTCTTCCCGCTTGCTCGACGTGCCGCCTGCCTTGATGATCCGAAGAGGATCCACCTCTTTCCTCTGCGCCCTTCGAAAGGTGGGGACATCGAGTTCATCATGGACGGTGGCCTCAGCACGAAAGGGGGCCGCCGCCGCGATCGAAGCCACCTTCTTCTCCATGTCGAATTTCACCTTTTCCACACGGCCGATGCCGGTGGCAATCACGGTGATCCGAAGGTCCTCCTCCAGGTCTTCGTCGATCACGGCACCGAAGATGACGTTCGCCTCCGGGTGCGCGCTCTCCTGGATAAGCGTGATGGCCTCGTGGATCTCATGGAGAGTCAAATCGTTGCCGGCGGTGACGTTCACCAGCATGCCGCGAGCTCCGTCAATGGAGATGTCCTCGAGCAGGGGACTGGAAATCGCCCTCTGGGCTGCATCGACGGCCCTGTTCTCCCCTTGCGCGACCCCCTCTCCCATGAGCGCCATGCCCATTTCGCTCATGACGGTCCGCACATCGGCAAAGTCCACGTTGATCAGGCCGGACACGGTGATCGTGTCCGAAATCCCCTTGACTGCGTTGTGAAGGACCTCGTCCGCCTTCTTGAAGGCATCTCGCAGGCGCGTGTTCTTGCCGACCACGTTCAGGAGCTGCTGGTTCGGGATCGTGATCAGCGTGTCCACGCTCCGCTTGAGATGCTGAATCCCTTCATCGGCCTGCCGCATCCGCACCTTCCCTTCGAAAAGGAACGGCTTGGTCACCACGCCGACCGTAAGCGCACCCGTCTCGCGGGCGATCTCCGCAATGATCGGAGCACCGCCGGTTCCCGTACCGCCTCCCATGCCCGCCGTGACGAACACCATGTCGGCCCCGTCCAGGGCCTCACACATGCGCTCACGGTCCTCAATGGCCGATCGTCGGCCCACCTCCGGGTCCCCCCCGGACCCGAGGCCCCGCGTTATGTTCTGGCCCATCTGGATCTTCGTGTGTGCGCAGTTGCTCTCCAGGGCCTGAAGGTCGGTGTTCGCCGCGATGAAATCCACGCCTCGCAGGCCCAGCTCGATCATGGTGTTCACCGCATTGCCGCCTCCTCCCCCGACCCCTACGACGCGGATCTTTGCCCCCTGCCCTACGCTTTCGTCGAATTC
>JAUWSZ010000503.1 GCA_030609865.1 bacterium
CTTGTAGCGTTCCGCCATGTACTGGACGCCCACGCCACAGGCGATCGAGAGGACGGCCTGATAGTCGTGGACAAATCCCTCGATCTGCTCGATGTATTCCGGATCGCACTGCCTCTCCAGGGTTATCTCCTTTACCTCGATATCCCTTCCGTCCTTCTTGCGTGCCAGCCGGATGGCGGAAGCAAGAATGCCGACCTCCTTCTCACCGCCCGCGGCACAAACGGCCACACAACCCTTGCAACCGATCAGGGCGATCTTGTCGAAGGGCTCGATCATTTGAAGGATCTCTTCCAGCGGCTTTCGATGTCCGATGATCATTTGAAGCCTCCCCTTGTCTAAGTGCTATCCCTGTTGCGTCTGGGCTTTCCTTTGGCGTTTAGCTGTTAGCTATTAGCCTTTAGCTCCCAGCCGCGGCCCCCGAAAGCAAGCCACGAGGGAGGGGTGGTTGGCTAAGAGCTAACGGCTAATCGCTAATGGCTCAAAGACTCTTTCGCCTTTACCCTTTCGCCTTCCGTGCCCTGATCCCTGACCCCTGTCCTCTTATGCAGCCGGCTGGGTTGATTCCTCACCGGCAGGCTTGTTCTCCTGTTTTGCTTCCGCTTCGCCCTCTGGCTCCTGCTTCTTCTCAGTCACCTCCTCGGTAGGCTCGCTTCCCTTGCCGGTCTTGATCGGGCTCGGGCCCAGGGCCTTGATCCTCTTGGTGAACTCCCGGGCTACATCAACGAACCGGGGCCCATCGGCTGCCGACATGGTGTACATCTCGACCCGGCCCGGGTTGATGCCCAGGTCCTTCAGGATCGACTTCACGTACCCCACGCGCTTCTTGGCCCTTATATTGCCCACGAGAAAATGGCAGTCCCCCACCTCACAGCCTGCCACATACACGCCGTCCACCCCGTCTTCGAGGGCCTTGAGCAGGTAGAGGGCATCCACCTTGCCCGTACACGGGATACGGATGATCTTCACATTCGCCGGGTAATCCATTCTCATCGAACCTGCCAGGTCCGCAGCCGTGTATGCTCAGTAATTGCAGCAGTAGGCCAGGATTTCCGGCTCAAATGATTCAGCCATCCTTCTGCTCTCCTTTTTCTGAACTGTCTTCCTCCGTCGGTTCGGTCCCGAGGCCCGCAGCCTGCAGTGTGAGCGCCCGGCTCTTCTCGAGGATCTGGTGATCCGTGTAGTGCTGCAGCTCGATCGCCTTGTTCGGGCATTCGGCCGCGCAGTTTCCGCAGCCCTGACATTGAGACGGATCGATGGTTGAGTAACCGTCTTCATGGATATACGGCACATTGTACGGGCAGGCCCGCACGCAGATCAGACACGCGACACACTTCTCCGGATCCACCTTGGCCACCACGCCGCCGACCTGCATCTTGTCCTTGCTGATCACGGTACAGGCGCGGGAGACCGCTGCAGCCGCCTGGGAGATGGATTCATTGATCGGCTTCGGCCCGTGACCCAGGCCTGCCATGAACATCCCTTCGCTTGCAAAGTCCACGGGCCGGAGCTTCATGTGTGCTTCGAGGTAGAAATTGTCCAGCGTGCGGGATACCTTGAACAGGTTGGCAACACGGTCATTATTCCGCGGTATGATGGCAGCGCTCAGCACGAGCAGGTCGGCCTTCATTCGCACCTTCCTCTGAATCGTAGGATCAAAGGTGGTGACGGTGAGCGCCCCGTTCTCTTCCACCACCTCGGGCTTGTGGTCCGGGTCATACCGTGTGAAGAGCACGCCCTGCTGCCGCGCCTTCGTGTAGTATTCCTCGAGCATGCCGTAGGTACGCACATCCCTGTAAACGATGTTCACGCTCGCATCCGGGTTGATCTCCTTGATCTTGAGCGCGTTCTTCACTGCGCTCGAGCAGCATACCCGGCTGCAGTAGGGCCGCTCCGGGGTCCGGGAGCCCACGCACTGGATCATGACCACCTCGTTCAGTTGCTTGGGATCGATCTCTCCGGCAACGAGCTTCTCCTCGAAGGCCTGCTGCGTGACCACCCGGGGGCTCTCGCCGTGAAGATACTCGTCCGGCTGCCACTCCTCGCCACCGGTGGCCAGAATGACGATACCATGCTCCAGGCTTCGATACTCCTTCTGGGGCCCCACGGCGATCCCCGTGGTGAACGTACCTTTGGAACCCGAGTGATCCACCAGCTCTGCCTCGGTGAACAGTTCGATGTCCGGGTGGTTCCGGACCCTCTCGACCATATCGCGGTACAAGGCCTGCACGTCTTTCCCGTCGATCGTATAGTGGAGATGCCGAAGGTTGCCTCCAAGCTCCGCCTCCTTCTCCACCAGGAACACGCTAAAGCCCTGGTCTGCGAGCTGTATGGCCGCGCTCATCCCACTCAGGCCGCCTCCGACCACCAGGCCCTTCTTGTTGATCTCCTTGTATTCCGTGGGCAGAGGCTGAAGCTGCCGGGCCTTGGCAATGGCCATCCGGACCAGTTCCTTCGCCTTCTCGGTCGCCTCTTCATGGTTCTTCATGTGGACCCAGGAACACTGGTCGCGAATGTTGGCCATCTCGAACAGGAAGACATTCAGCCCTGCCTCCCGGATGCTCTGCCGGAACAGGGGCTCGTGGGTTCTCGGTGAACAGCTCGCTACGACCACACGGTTCAGGTCGTGTTCCTCCACGGCCTCCCTGATGCATACCAGGCTGTCCGAGGAACAGCTGAACAGGAATTCCTGGGTATGGACGACATTAGGGAGCCCGGCGGCATATTCCTTGACCGCGGGCACATCGACGACCGCACCGATGTTCACGCCGCAGTGACAGACAAAAACCCCTACGCGCGGCTCCAGGCCCTCCACGTCCTTCTCAGGGGGAAGCTCCTCTTTGTAGAGCAGGGTTCCCCGCGCCTCCGCGATGTCCGAGCCGGCACAGGCGGCGGCCCCGGTGGCCTGGGCCACGGTCTCCGGGATGTCCTTGGGAGACTCGAAGGCACCGCACACGTAGACACCCTTGCGGGAAGTGGCAAGGGGCTGGAACGGGTCGGTCTCGCAGAAGCCGTATTTGTTCAGCTTCACGTCGAGCCGCCCGGCAAGGGCGCGGGTCTCGGGCCTCGGCCCGAGCCCCACAGACAGCACGACCATGTCGAACTCCTCGTCCTGCAGGGTTCCATCCTCGGCCACGTAGCGGAGCAGAAGGTTCCGGGTCGTGGAGTCCTCCACGACCCGGGAGATCTGGGAACGAATGTACCGGACGCCGTGCTGCTCTTTGGCACGCTCGTAGTAGCCGTCAAAGCCCTTGCCGTGGGCTCTAATGTCCATGTAGAAGATCGTCGGCTCTACGAAGGGGAGGTGCTCCTTCGTGATGATCGCCTCCTTGGTGGCATACATACAGCACACCGAGGAGCAGTAGTCGTGGTCGCAGTCCCGGGAGCCCACGCACTGGATCCAGGCAATCTTCTTCGGAATGTCACCGTCCGAGGGACGCATCGGCATGCTCAAGAACGGCCCGGTCGCGGAAAGCATCCGCTCGAACTCGATGCTGGTGACCACGTTGTCGTAGCGGCCGTA
>JAUWSZ010000360.1 GCA_030609865.1 bacterium
AGGAGCGGGAGTCGATCATCGAAGAGGCGAAGAGGCAGTCTGAGAAGATTGTTCAGCAGGGAGAGTTGACGGCCAAGCATGAGGTGGAGCTGGCAAAGCAGGAATTGCGAAAAGAGGCGGCAGTGCTTGCCGCACAAATGGCAGCGGATGCTATCAAGAAGGCGACGACACCGGAAGATCAGCGGAGTTGGGTCCAGGCCTACATCGACAAGATCGGAGAGGTCCAGTGAAAGAGGAAGTAATCGGAAGGCGATACGCCAAGGCACTGATTGCGCTCGGGCAGGAGCAGGGCACATGGCAGGAGATCGGGCAGGGGCTCGGGGATTTTGTGGCCGTTTTCGAGGAGAACGAGATCCTGAGAAAGGTCCTCTGCGACCCGATTCACGACCGGAAGAAGCGCAAGGCCATCCTGAAAGGTGTCCTCGGAAAGATGGGATTGGGGGCGATCTGCTCGAATTTCCTCCAGCTTCTCGTGGACAAGGAGAGAATTCGGTACCTGCCGGCCATCTACTCGGCCTATCAACGTCTGGAGGACTCGCTGGCGGGCCGGTTGCGCGCCAGGCTGGTGACGGCCCAGAGGCTCGAAGGCGAGGAGGTCGCGGCAATCCGGAAGGCCCTGGAACAGAGGTTCCAGAAAGAGATAATCCTTGATTGGTCGGAGGATCGGGAGATCCTTGGGGGAGTCATTTGCAAGGTCGATGGGATGGTTTTTGACGGCTCTGTCAGGACCCAGCTTGAGACCCTAAAAGAGAGCATGAAAGGGGAATAGCCGTGGCAGTCGGAATCCGTGCAGAAGAGATTAGCGAAATCATCAAGCAGCAGATCGCAGACTACGAGAAAACGGTCGAGTACAGCGAAACCGGGGTTGTCCTCTCCGTGGGCGACGGAATTGCCCGGATCCACGGGCTGGAAAAGGTCATGGCAGGGGAGTTGATCGAGTTTCCCGGGAACCTGTACGGCATGGTGTTGAACCTCGAGGAAGACAACGTGGGGGCCACGGTTCTGGGCGAAGTGAGCCACATCAAGGAGGGGGACACCGTCAAGCGGACCGGCAGGATCGTGGAGGTTCCGGTCGGAGACTCGGTCATGGGACGGGTGCTCGATGCCCTCGGACAGCCCCTGGACGGAAAGGGGCCCATAGAAGCGAAGGAGACCCGCCGGATCGAGGTCAAGGCGCCGGGCATCGTCGCTCGTCAGCCCGTGAAGGAGCCGGTACAGACAGGGATCAAGGCGATCGATGCGATGATTCCCATCGGGCGGGGCCAGCGTGAGCTGATCATCGGCGACCGCCAGACAGGCAAGACCGCGCTTGCCATCGATACGATCATCAACCAGAAGAGCACCCACGAGACCGACCAGCCGGTCTTCTGTTTTTACGTGGCCATCGGCCAGAAGCAGTCCACCGTTGCCCAGGTGGTTGACAAGCTGGAGAGCTTCGGCGCGATGGACTACACCTGCGTGATCAGTGCGACCGCCTCGGATCCGGCGACCCTGCAGTTCATCGCCCCCTATTCGGGATGCACGATGGGCGAGTTCCTCCGGGACAACGGCAAGCACGCGCTCCTGATCTACGACGATCTTTCCAAACATGCGGTGGCCTACCGGCAGCTCTCGCTTCTGCTCCGCAGGCCCCCGGGCCGCGAGGCCTTTCCGGGCGACGTCTTCTACCTCCACTCCCGACTGCTCGAGCGCGCCGCCAAGATGAGCGATGAGCTTGGCGGGGGCTCTCTGACCGCCCTGCCGATCATCGAGACCCAGGCCGGTGACGTTGCGGCCTACATCCCCACCAACGTGATTTCGATTACGGACGGGCAGATCTTTCTCGAGACCGACCTGTTCTACTCCGGCGTGAGGCCTGCGATCAGCGTGGGTCTCTCCGTTTCGCGCGTGGGTGGCAACGCCCAGATCAAGGCGATGAAGCAAGTGGCTGGATCGCTCCGGCTCGACCTTGCCCAGTTCCGCGAGATGGAGGCCTTTTCTCAGTTCGGGAGCGATCTCGACAAGGCGACCCTGGCCCAGCTCGAAAGGGGAAGGCGGCTCGTCGAGGTTCTCAAGCAGCCCCAGTACAAGCCTCTTTCCGTGGAGAAGCAGGTCCTGCTCATCTTCGCGGGCACGAACGGGTACCTGGACGAGTATCCCGAGGAGGCCATCGCGAAATACGAGTCCGAGCTCTACCAGTTCATCGAGTCACGCCATCCGGAAGTTCTTGCCGAGATCAAGGAGAAGAAGAAGATCTCGGATGAATTCGCGGATCAGGTGAGCAAGGTCTTCGACGAATTCAATAACACCTTCAGTGTGGAGTGATGTCTTTCCCTCTTCTTTGTGAGCGCCGGGAAATTGCTGGATCAACCTCGAGGGGTACCGAATGGCGACGTTAAGGGATATTCAGAGACGCATTCAGAGCGTAAAGAAGACGGCCCAGATCACCAAGGCCATGCAGATGGTGGCGGCTGCCAGGCTCCGGAGATTGCAGGAGGCCCTGGAAAGCACACGTCCCTACGCAGACAAGATGAATCAGGTGGTGGGTCAGCTCGTCGGACAGATCGAGGGGGGAACGCACCCTCTCCTGGAGGAGCGGCCCGGGCCCCGCAAGATGGATCTGCTCATCGTGAGTTCGGACCGGGGGCTTTGCGGCGGGTTGAACACCAACGTATTTCGGAAGACCAGGGGGTTCCTCGCAGAGAACAAGGACAGCTATGAGTCGATTTCTCTCTACCTGATCGGCCAGAAGGCGAGGGATTTCTACAAGCGCAGGGAGGTGACTGTTCGGCAAACGAGGACCCATTTGTTTCCTGGCAGACCGCAGTTCGAGGCCGTGAGGCCGATAGCCAAGGACCTGGTGGGTTCGTTTCTTTCCGGTGAGACGGACGAAGTGGGCGTCATGTTCACCCAGTTTCAGTCGGTCATGACCCAAAGGGCCATCTTCCTCCCGCTCCTGCCCCTCCAGAAAAGGGTAGCAGAGGAGCCGGATGGCGCCGAACCCGAGGAGGTCGGGGACTACATCTACGAGCCTGCCCGGGAGACCCTCCTCGAGAAGCTCCTGCCAAGGTATGTGGAGGTGCGGCTGTTCTGGATCATACTCGAGGCGCAGACCAGCGAGTTTGCTGCCAGGATGACGGCAATGGACAGCGCCACGACCAATGCCAGGGAGATGATCGACCGGCTCACCCTTACCTTCAACCGGGCCCGGCAGGCAGCGATTACCAGGGAATTGATGGACATCGTGAACGGCGCAGAGGCTCTGCGACAACAGTGATAAAAAGAGGAAGCGCAAAAACCTGAGAAGGAGTCAGTCCATGGAAGCGGGAAAGGTTACCCAAGTCATCAGCGCAGTGGTGGACGTAGAGTTCGAATCCGGGAATCTACCCGCCATCTACAATGCTCTCACGCTATCGAACCCGTCCATCAGCGATCAGGAAGACAACCTCGTCCTCGAGGTGGCGCAGCACCTGGGGGAGAACACGGTGCGGTGTATTGCCATGGACGCGACCGAGGGGTTGGTCCGGGGAATTGCCGTAAAGGATACGGGGAACGTGATCACCATGCCGGTCGGGAAAGAGGTGCTGGGCCGGATTCTCAACGTGATCGGGGAGCCCGTGGATGAGGCCGGACCGGTTGTGACCGAAAAGAGACTTCCCATCCACCGGGAGAAGCCGGCGTTTACCGAGCAGGACACCCGCGTGCAGGCCCTCGAGACGGGCGTGAAGGTGATCGACCTTCTCGAGCCGTACGCCAGGGGCGGGAAGATCGGGCTGTTCGGTGGCGCGGGCGTGGGCAAGACCGTCATCATCATGGAGATGATCCACAACATCGCTACCCACCACGGTGGGTATTCGGTGTTCGGCGGTGTGGGAGAGCGAACCCGTGAGGGGAATGACCTCTGGATCGAGATGAAGGAATCCGGTGTTCTGGAGAAAACCGCCCTCGTCTACGGGCAGATGAACGAGCCGCCGGGAGCGCGTGCCCGCGTGGGGCTTTCGGCCCTTACCGTGGCCGAGTACTTCCGGGACGAGGAAGGGCAGGACGTGCTGCTCTTCATCGACAACATCTTCCGTTTCACCCAGGCCAACTCCGAGGTTTCCGCCCTCCTCGGCAGGATGCCCTCTGCCGTGGGTTACCAGCCGACCCTGTCCACCGACCTTGGGGAGCTCGAGGAGCGGATTACCTCGACCAAGAAGGGGTCGATTACCTCGGTTCAGGCAATCTACGTTCCGGCCGACGACTTGACCGACCCGGCGCCGGCCACGACCTGTGCTCACTTGGACGCCACTACTGTTCTTTCCCGGCAGATTGTGGAGCTTGGGATCTACCCGGCGGTGGACCCATTGGACTCCACGTCCCGGATCCTTGACCCGGAAATCCTGGGCATGGACCACTACCTGGTTGCCCGAGAGATCCAGCGAATCCTGCAGCGGTAC
>JAUWSZ010000452.1 GCA_030609865.1 bacterium
AGAAAGAAGAGGCCCGATGGAGTTTCTATTTGAGCCCGAGCAGGGATATCGCATTGCCGCCGAGGATAGCGTATACCTCCTCTTGCGTGAATCGGACGCCGGACGGGGCGTCTTCCGGCAGTTCCTTGATCAGAGCGATCCACTCCCGGGTATTCCTCACGACTTGGGCGATAGGGTCGTCGGTGGCGAAGAGCACCTTTTCGATCCCGACGTAGTCGATCAAGTCGCGCAGGTCGCGACAGAAGAGCTCGTAGCGGCCGAAGGCGTAGGCGTCCCACATGGCCAGGTCTCCGTAGAGATTGGGATGCTGGCTGGCCAGGGCCGCCCAGGGCCGCCAATTGACCATGCCCATGTGGGCAGCGATCACCTTGAGATCCGGAAAATCCACGCCGATGTCCGCCAGGAGCGAAGGGTCTGCGTACTTGGCCCGGGAAGGAGGGGGCAGGGGGCCCGTGTGGGTCAGGAGCACGCCGTCGTTTGCCTGGACGATTTCCAGAAGTCGGTAGGATGCAGGCCCAGAAGGGTCGTACCCGTAGTCGGCGTGGTACTTGAGCCCCCGCATGCCGAACTCCTCGAAGGCTTGCTTGAGAAGGTCGGGAGCGTTTTTCCGTCTGGGGTCGACGCCTGCAAGGGCCATCACCCGGTCCGGGTATTTTTGGGCGATTTCGCCCACTGTCTTGTTTTGCCACTCCACGAGGTCGGTAGTGAACACCTCGTTGTCTGAATTGTCTACCGCACAGATCACGGTGAAGTCCACGCCCTCTTCATCCATCGACTTGATGAGCTTGTCGCCCTCCGGATCGCCCCACATGGCCTTGGCCTTCTCGATGAGCGAAGCACGGTCGACCTCTCGGCCCATGACTTTGGCCATTCGGATAGGATCCTCCAGGACGCCCTCGATCATCTCTTCGGGCATCATCGGGATCATGTGATAGTGTACGTCTACAATCATGGGTTCTCTCCTTCGCGATAGTCTCGACAACCTTTCTCTCATCTACAAGGTCCACATGTACTACAGTCACCTTTGAAACTCAAAGTACCATATCATATATTGTTTCCGGTTTTCTGAAGGACCGGAGGATATGGACAGCAAGAATGAGGCCACTTCCGGACGGGTCCAACGGGATGTCACTGAGGTGTCACCCGGAGTAAGGCAGGCTCTACCCATGCCCGTTTAGACGGATGTTTGGTTCATGCTAGAATTTCACACATGGCGCACGTCTTGATCGCGAGAATGTGGGGGCGAGGAACAAAGAAGGGGCTATGAAGAGGCGAGAGAAGCCGAGACAGGGAGATCGCATGGCCGTGAAACCCGAGTCTGTGAACGAAGTGCTCGCGTTGAAACAGAAGGTAACGGGCCTCGAACGGTCGCTCAAGGACTTCGAGAGAAAGAGCAGGTTTTTCGAGATGCTGATCAGGAGTCTGCCCGGTGTTTTCTACCTCACGGATCGCAGCCTCAAATTTCAGAACTGGAACAAGAACCTGGAGAAGCGAACAGGGTATTCACCGGGGGAACTGAAGGGTCGGACCATCTATGAGGTGTTCAGCGGCGAGGGGTTAGAGAAGATACAACAGGCAGTGGAGACCGCTTTTTCAAAGGGGGAAGCCTTCGAAGAGGCGGAGTTGTTGGCAAAGGATGGGACGAGAACCCCGTATTTCTTCACCGGGGTGAGCGCGAGGATCGAGGAGACCTCGTACCTCCTGGGCATGGGCACGGATTTGAGCGCCCGCAAGCGCGCTGAAGACGCATTGCGCGAGAGCGAAGAGTTTTACCGCATGCTCGCCGAACTTATGACGATCGGTGTGATGCTCTATCAAGACTTCAGGATCGTTTTCGCGAATGATGCCTTCTCATCGATGTTCGGTTATGAAGACTCGGATCAACTCGTGGGCAAGGATGTGATGGGGCTCGTCACGGAAGGATTTCAGGAGGGGGTGCGGGACATGGTTTCCGCCTTCGAGAGGGGGGCGTCCATGGAGAGGTTCTTTCAGGCCCGGTGGACAACAAGGGATGAACAGGAAATTTGGATCGAGGGGAGAGCGAGCCTCATCCAGCTGAAGGGTCTGCCGACCGTGTTCATGACCGTGCGGGACATTACGGAGGCGAAGCAGCGAGAAATATGGATGCAGGAAGAGGCAGAGCATCTGCGCCGGGAGAACATCAACTTGCGTTCTTCGATGAGGGATCGTTACCGCCTCGGAAATCTCATCGGGAAAAGCCCTGCCATGCAGGAGGTCTATGAGCTCATCTTGAACGCTGCGGCTACCAGCGCGAACGTGATTATCCACGGTGATTCCGGGACGGGCAAGGAGTTGGTCGCGAGGGCCGTCCACGAGATGAGCAACCGGTCGGCAGGGGCTTTCGTCCCGGTCAACTGCGCTGCCATCCCCGAGAACCTGCTCGAAAGCGAATTCTTTGGGCACAAGAAAGGATCTTTTACAGGGGCACACGCGGACAAGCGGGGCTATTTGGACCTGGCGAACAGAGGGACCTTGTTTCTGGACGAGGTGGGGGAGTTGAGCCTGAGCCTGCAGGCGAAGTTGCTCCGTGCCATAGAGGGGGGCGGCTATTCACCCGTGGGGGGGAGTGTGAGCCGGTTTTCTGATTTTCGAATCATCGCCGCCACGAACCGGGATCTGCTGGAACAACTCAGGAAGGGGGCCATGCGGGAGGACTTCTTCTACCGGATTCACGTGATCCCGATAAAGGTCCCCCCTCTGCGCGAGAGGGGGGAAGACATTCCTCTCCTGCTCGAGCATTTTCTGAAGTTCTATTCCGAGGACGGGAGGATGCCGCCCGTACCGGGTCATATCATCGAAGCGTTGATGCGCTACGATTGGCCGGGAAACGTGAGGGAACTGCAGAATGTGATCCAGCGTTACATCGCGGTGAAACGGCTTGATTTTCCGGCCTCGACCGGATTGGGCCGGGATGGTTTGGAGTTGGCTCCGAGTGAAAAGAAAGAGGAGGCCCCGAAGGATCTCCGCCTTCGGGTTCTGGTGGACGATGCTGAGCGGGTTGCGCTGAAGGAGGCGCTCGAATCGAGTGGGGGCAACCGAAGCAAGGCGGCAAAGGCCCTTGCGATCTCGAGGAGGACGCTTCTTCGTAAGATGAAGCGATTCGACGTTTCATGAGCGGTGTTTTCTTAGAACAAACAAGGCATTATTGCCCCATTCTTGCTGTTTTTGAGTCACTGTTGGCATTAGATTGATTCATGAATGAAATCAATGTGTTAAACATAAAAGAAGAGAATCGCTGCGCCATAAATGGCGCACCCCCCCCACCCTCCCCCAGGATAGAAGCCGATCTAAACAGAGATTCATTAATAGAATGAGCAGGTTATCGGCTCTTGCATCTTATTGGCACTCTTCTTGCCTTTTCTCAACCTGACGGGAGGTCCACAAGATATCTGTCAACGGGATTGGCAGGGTCTTGGGCAAGATGAGTCGTTAACAGCAGAGGGACGGAGGTGAGACAAATGGCCACATGCAGGGATTGTAAGTGCTTCTTCGTCTTCGAAGACGATTCCGACAAGGGTGACTGTGTACAGCGAGTTGTTGACCCCCGGCAGGCCTATTACAAGGCCAAGCCCGTGGAGGCGGATCAGGATTCGTCGAGTTGTTCCTCGTTCCAGAGGAGCAAGTAGGTAGGCCCGAGAGCATGGGGGATGCGGCCGGTTTGTTGCACTCAAAAGAAACTTAAAAGGAGGGATAAGCATGGCGGAGGCAACTTCAGTAAGTCGGGAGGTCGAAGAACTCGAGAAGAAGCAGGAGTGGTGGCGGGCAGCCGAGAAAAAG
>JAUWSZ010000359.1 GCA_030609865.1 bacterium
CCAGGTCCATGTCGTTCCCAGAGGCCTGTTTCTTCTTGCGTTCGTCGGGTTGGGCCGAGAACGTAGCCCCGGCCCATGGATGGGGCGGAGTTCGGCCACTCCCATAGGAAGAAAATCGGCTAAGGGGGGAAGAAATATGAATTTTCTCTGGATTTGGGAAAGGCTAGAGTTCGTCCGGTCTTGGGATCCAGCGGTTCTTCTGGTACCAGGCCAGGGTCTTCTCCCACCCCCGCCGGAATTTCGGGTACTTCAGCCGAAATCCAAGACCCAGCAGCCTGCGGTTGTCTACGACGAGGTTCCCCCTTCCGAGCGTGAGGGACTGCTGACCCTTTCCGGGGAAAAGCACCTTGTTCAGGCGGTGGGTCCGGACGAGCCTTTCCCACAGGATGTTGCTGAGCTTGCCCAGAGGACTGAAGATCTCGTTTGCCTGGTCGTAGGGGAGAATCGACTGGAGGAGCGTGCTGGGGGGATAGGGAACGCCCGGCTCGAGGGGCCTCAGGCCGTAAGCCTCCATGGCCTCGTTCAGGAAGTGGCCGAAGGGCATCGGATCGTTTCCGGCCACGTTGAACACGCTCCCGTAGGCCTTGGGCTGCAAGAGGAGGAAGACAGCGGCACGGGCCACATCGTCCCCATGCACCAGGCTGGTTCGGGGGCCGCTCGAAAGAGGGATGTAGTAGGGGCCGAGGGTCTTCACCAGAGGGGGAAGCGTGGCCAGGCAAGCCATCGAGGCCATGCATCCGGGCCCGTAGACCGACGCGGGTCTGATGACGGTCACGGACGGCAGACCGGGCAGAAGATCCCCCAGGACGATGGTTTCCAAGTCGCTCTGAGCCTGTTCGTATTCATCCCTGGCCTCCAGCGCCATGTCCTCGGTGACAGGGCCGTGGTGTCGCCCGTACAGGCTGGCGGAGGTGATCAGGATGAAACGCTTGATACGGTGTTCTCTTGCCAGTCGGTAGAGCGTCCGGGTCGCACTCACGGGGGACGGTCCCGGATCGCCATAGAGGGGCTTGCCGTCTGCATGGATGCCCGGATGGAAGACTGCGTCCACCCCCTCCAGACACGAGGCGGTAAACGCGGGGTCGGAGAGATCGCCTTGCTTGAGAGCCGGATTGCTTTTGCCGGCGAGAGCTTGGATCTCAGGGCCTTTGCTGTCCGCGGCGATCACGGAGTAGCCGTCCCGAAGGAGGTGCTGGACAAGGAAGCCCCCTACGCATCCCCTCGCACCGGTCACGAGCACAGTCGAGATCTCTTCTTTCAGGGCCTTGCTGAAAAGCACCTTCTTCGGGGTTGCTGCCTTCTTCCGGGCAACCGGCTTGCGGGCCTGTGGGGCTCGTTTTGGGCTCGACGGGGGGGCCTTCTTCTTTCTGGTCGCAGCTGCTCGGGTCCTGGAGGCACGTTTTGGCTCGGGAGCGGAGGCCTTCTTCTTCTTGGCAGCAGATTTCTGGGGACGTGGGGCCGCCTTCTTCTTCGCTTTGGGCGCGCTCTTGCCGCGTTTCAGCTTCTTTTTTCCCATAACAAGGTTTCCTCGTTTCCCCGGGTTCATTGACTTTTTCGGTGCATTCAGGTATACATGAACGCTTCTGGTTGTTCGAGTTCTTTTGCGGATATCCTCTCGTTGACACGCAGATAGGAGGAGCGCTCATGAGGAAGAAAATGCACTTGAAAAAGGGACTTAGCCTTCTGGCGGTGTCGGTGGCCGTTGTGTTTCTCTGGGTCGCATTCTCTGGCGCCGTTGTCGAATGCCCTGACGATATCATGATCAACAACGATGGCTGGCCAGAAGACAAGTACGAGCCCACCAAACTCTCCCACACCAAGCACGCTACAGAGTATAAGGTGCAATGCAAAGATTGTCACCATGTGTACAAAGATGGCAAGAACGTATGGGAGGAGGGCAAGGCGGTCCAGAAATGCTCCGAGTGCCACAACGTCTACAAGCTCGGCAAGGACCTGCGGGAGGCGAGTGACGATGAGAAGAAGCTGAGCCTCTACAAGGCATACCACAACAACTGCAAGGGATGTCACAAGAAAGAGGAGAAGGGCCCGGTCAAATGCACCGAGTGCCATGCCAAGAAGCCGACAGAGAAGAAATAGCTTCGGAGACGCCCAGGGATTGAGTCGCGTTGCGAGTTTGATACAACCCATCTTCCGAAAGGAGGGTGGGTTTTTTTATGGGCCCATTCCATGGTAGGGTAGATCGAGCCTTGAAAAGAAGAAGAGAAGGAGGCCCTCGTGAGCGTGAACGTTGTCGAAAAGGTGGATGATCGGGTTCCGGTCCGGCATGCCCTGATCAGCGTTTCGGACAAGCAGGGACTGGACCAGCTCGTGAAGGACTTGCTCCGCATTGTTCCCTCCCTGAAGATTTTCTCCACGGGCGGAACGTATGCGCGGATCGAGGAGATCCTGGGCGACGAGGCGGGCAAGACACTCGTCCAAGTCTCCGATTATACCGGACAGCCCGAGACGCAGGGAGGGTTGGTCAAGACCCTGGACTTCAAGATTTATCTCGGCCTGCTCACCGAAACGCACAATCTTTCCCACACGGAAGACCTGAAACGTACCGAGGCGGTCCCGATCGATCTCGTGGTGGTCAATCTCTATCCTTTTCAGAAGACCATCGAAAAAGAGGGCGTGACCGTGGAGGAGGCCCGTGCGAACATCGACATAGGAGGTCCTTGCATGGTTCGCGCCTCGGCCAAGAACTACCTGCGTGTGGCCGTAACGGTAGACCCGGAAGACTACCCCGGGCTGATTTCGTCGCTCGAGGCAAACGGCGGTTGCACGAGCCTGGAAGAAAGATTCCGTTACGCCCAGAAGGCGTTTGCCCACACGGCCGAATACGACCGGCGCATCATGGAATACCTGAATCAGAAGGGTGCTTCCGAAGTCAAGGATTGCTACAACATCCAACCGGGAAACGCGGGGAATGGATAATGGCTGAAGATCTGAAGAAGGCGTACCGCACAATTGTTCGTGAGGCCTTTCCCCAAGGGATGGAGATTACCTTCGTGGAGGGCGACAAACGGCAGACCCTTGTCTACGAGAAGGTGACCTGGGAAATCGCGGGAGAGAGAAAGGGGCTCCGCTACGGGGAGAATCCCGGCCAGCCGGCCGCGCTCTATCGACCGACCAACGGGAACCTGGTGCTCGGGGATGTGGTCACGATTCGGCCCGGACCCTACCTGGTCTCCGATGCGGAGATGCTCCAGTCCGGCAAGCACCCCGGGAAGATCAACATGACCGACGCAGACAATGCGCTGAACATCCTGCGGCATTTCCAGGACACCCCCACCGTGGCCATTATGAAGCACAACAACCCCTGCGGTGTGGCCCAGGCCGAGGATCTGGAGGCGGCTTACCTGCGTGCCGACAGGGCGGACCGCATAGCCGCCTTTGGGGGGTGCATCGCCCTGAACCGGCCGGTGGACCGGGCCACGGCGGAAGCCATCGTGTCCCGGTACGCAGAGGTGGTCGTGGCGCCCGATTATGAGCCTGGGGTAATGGAGATCTTCGCGACCAAGAAGAATCTCCGGGTGCTTTCGATCCGGAACATGGAGCGACTCCAGGATTTCGTGAGCTTCTCCTGCCTGGATTTCAAGAGCCTGATCGACGGGGGAATGATTCTGCAGACTTCCTACGAATCCAGAATTCGGGGCAAGGAAGACCTGATACCCGCGGCCTGCACATACGACGGCAAAGAGTACCGGATCGAGCGGGAGCCCACGGAAGAGCAAATCCGGGATATGCTCTTTGGCTGGTGGGTGGAACTGGGGATCTCTTCGAACTCGGTGATCTATGTCAAGGATCGGGTGACCGTGGGGATCGGCACGGGCGAACAGGATCGGGTGGGGGTGGCCGAGATCGCCCGGGACAAGGCCTATCGGAAGATGGCGGACCTGATCTGTTTCGAGGAGCAGGGGGTCCCGATCCACGAGTTGGAGGACGAGAAGGTTCGAGAAGAGATCGAGGGAAGGGTGCGAGAGGTCCGAGGAGGCCTCAAGGGTGCGGTCATGGTGAGCGATGCCTTCTTCCCCTTCCGGGACGGAGTGGAAGTCGGCTTGAGGGAAGGGGTTACCGCTGTGATCCAGCCCGGGGGGTCGGAGCGGGACTTTGAGAGCATCGAGGCGTGTAACGAAGTCGGGGCGACAATGGTGTTTACCGGCCAGAGGTGTTTCAAACACTAGTGGCGTGACTTGGAAATATCGCTATGTTTCACGAGAGGCTCGCCATTCGGTACTGTCCGGGGCTCCCTCTCCGATTTGCTTGGGCTCCGTCTCCCTCCCCCTCTACAAAGTCGCCCGGCTCAAATCTCCGAGAGAACCCTGGACAGCACCGAACAACTCGATCCCTGAAATGGAAACGTAGCGATATTTCCAAGTCACTTCAGTAGCTTCCCCACCCCACGGTCGCTCGCAGGA
>JAUWSZ010000183.1 GCA_030609865.1 bacterium
AGCATGGGTCGTTCGCGTCCTACCAGAAGTTCACCTGCTGGACCTGCTCGGACTCCAGAATGAGCCTGCGCAGGGCCTGCTTCTCCTCGTCGTCCCGGACGGGCTCGATCTCACTGACCGGCTCGCCCTTTTCGTTGGTCGAGGCCTTCCACTGCAGGACATAACCGGGAACCAGGGCGAACGCGCACCCTCCGGTGCCGCAACAGCTGCTGTCCACGGCAAAGCAGCCTTTCGCAACAAGGGCCTCACGGCCCTGGAAGGGAATGCGTTTTTCCTCGACGATCGCGTAGTAACCCGAGATGGATGTGACTTCCTGCCCCAGGGGACGATGGGTGTATTGATTCATCACGCCGAGTTTTCTCACTACGTGAGGGGGCGCTGGTCGTGCCGCTACACCCCTCACTCCCCGCCTGTCGCAGGGATGACGGAAAGGTGGAAATGCTCCATTCGTCGATACCTTCAATAGAGGGAATGACGGATCTCAATACCGGGGAGGGGAGGGGCCTGACTCCTGGCCCCTGATCCCTGACCCCTGTACTTCTCTATCCTTCGTACCGTCCGATGATACCGACACTGCACACGTTCATGAACGGGAACCCGCCCAGGTTGTGGGTCAGCCCGATCCGGGGATCCTTGAGCTGCCTCTCGCCGGCCCGGCCGAGCAACTGCAGGTACATCTCGTAGAGCATCCTCAGGCCCGAGGCGCCGATCGGATGGCCGAAGCACTTGAGCCCTCCGTCGATCTGGCACGGGAGACCTCCATCCGCATCGTAGAAGCCGTCCATGATGTCCTTGATGGCCCCGCCCCTCGGCGAGATGTGAAGGTCCTCCATGGTGACCATCTCGGTGATCGAGAAGCAGTCGTGGACCTCCATCATGCTGACTTCTTCCCTGGGGTTCTTGATGCCGGCCTCTTCGTAGGCCATCTGGCTCGCCTTGCTCGTCGTCACAAAGTGATCGACTTCCCATTCGTTGTAGCCCATCTCATAGCCGTTGCTCAGCGAGAGCTGCAGGCCCTTGACCGAGATCAGGTCCGTCTTGCCCAGGCTCTTGGCGATCTCCGGGGTCGTCACGATCGCACAGGCCGACCCGTCGCTCACCCCGCAGCAGTCGAACAGGCCCAGGGGGTGGGCGATGATCGGAGCTGCCATGATCTGCTCTTCGCTTATGGCCTTCCTCAGGTGCGCCTTCGGATTCTTCACGCCGTTGGCATGGCTCTTGGCGGACACGTGTGCGATGGCCCGCTTCACGACCTCGTCGGACACGTTGTGTTTCGCCGCGTACCCGCTGGCCAACTGGGCAAAGCCGCCCGGCGCCGTCATGTTGATCCCTGTCATCCAACTCCGGGGCCCGGCATTTGCCCCAAATTCCGGCAGTCCGCCGTAGCCCGTGTCCTTGAGCTTCTCCACGCCGGCGGCCAGGCAGATGTCATAGGCGCCGGATGCCACGGCGTAGACCGCACCGCGGAAGGACTCGGTTCCGCTCGCACAGAAGTTTTCCACCCGTGTCACCGGGATATTGGGAAGCCGCAGGCTGATGCTCAGGGGCAGGGCACTCTGGCCCACGCTGATCTCCGGGAAACAGGTGCCCAACCAGGCGGCCTGGATCTCGATCTTTTCAATTCCTGCGTCCTCGATGCACTCCTGGAACGCCTCGACGAGCAGATCGTCTCCGCCCCTGTCCCAGCGCTCCCCAAACCTAGTGCACCCCATACCAAGAATAGCGACCTTGTCTCGAATTCCTGTTGCCATGTTCTTGTCTCCTGTATGTATGCCTTTTTTAGGCCCTTTCTTTAGGTTTGCGGCACGGCCTTCCAGTAGTAGCCGTGGAAATCCCTGGGTGCGTCGTAGTACTTGATCCGGAAGGACAGCTTGACGGGCTGGCCCACCTTCACGTCCGTCAGATCGCAATCCGTGAAGTCGAGCAGGGCGCGGCCGCCGCCCTCGAACTGGACGAGCCCGTAGATGGCGGGAGGATCCACGGACACGGCCAGCATGTCGCCCGTATAGCTCTTGATGCTTCCCGTCTTGTCGGCGAATTCGTGCTCCACCTGGGAGTCCACGGCACCGCACGAGGGGTTCACGCATATCCTCATCTTCGGATACTGGGGCGTTCCGCACTTGGTGCACTCGCCCCCGACCAGCCCCAGGACCTGCTTCCGGTATCTCCACAGGGCGGACAGGGCGGTCTGCTTGTTCGCCTCGGCGCGAATGCCCATCTCCACGTTGACGAGTTCCCGGAACTTCTGGAATTTCGAGTACTGGGCCTCTTCCTTTCGGTTGGCCAGGGAGCCTTTCACCCCGTTGCGGGCGGGCAGCTTCTTGATGTTGTCCGTCACCTCGAACAGCAGGGCATCACAGCCCTGGCCGAAGCTCGCCACCACGATCTTGTCCCCGGGGCTGGCCTCTTCCAGGGCGGCGACGAACATGAGCAGCGACTGGGCAGCGCCCGTGTCGCCAACGACCTCGGCCAGATTGTCCTGGATCTTTTCCGGCGCCGCCTTCAGGGGCTTGGCGATGCTCTGGTGGACCCGCTTGGACATGTGGCAGGGATAGACCACCTTGGAGATGTCATCCATCGAGAGGCCGCACTTCTCGAGCAGTCCGTTTACGGCCGCGGGAATGATCTTGGAGAACCCTTCATCGCGAATCCACCGCTCTTCCCACCCGTAGTCGAACTGCATGTTGGCCCCACGGTAGCTGGGGACGAAATCGCAGGAAATCGAGTGGGCCCCTTTGAACTCTGCGATTACATTGTCTTTTCCGAGAAGCAGGGAGGCGGCGCCATCGCCGAACCACATCTCGAAGAACCAGGCGGACTTCGTCTCACGGGCATCGGAGGCCGTCACCAGGACGTTGTCCTTGCCCTCTCCCCGGACCGCGTCGATGGCGGTCAGGAGGGCCGTGGTGCCGCTCTTCAGAGAGGCGGTGAAATCCGCGGTCACGAGCCCCTCTTCGGGCAGATTCAGGGCGGTGGCCAGGATGCCGCTGTTCTGGCGGTCCTTGAAGGGCAGGCTGGTCGAGGCCAGGTAAGCAGCGTTGATCGCATTCCTGTCCATGCCTGTCACGCAATCCCTTGCGGCCGCCACGGCCATGGTCATGGCATCCTCATCCCAGTTGCACATGCTCCGTTCGCCCGCGGCCGCTGTCATCAGGCCGGGTGCGAGCCAGGCCATGCTTTGAATGATCGCCATCCGAGTCAGACGCCTCTTTGGGATGTAGGCGCCGTAAGCTGTGATCCCTACCATCGTCTCTCCTCCTGTTCCAATCTTGAGCTGTTACATGTTTGCTGACCGCTTCACATTCTTCTTCGCTTCAGCCGGTTCCGCCAAGGTCGCCGCCACAAGGGGTCTCCGCACAGAAAGCTGCTTCGCGCCCCCGTGCACCATCGCGGCGATCGTATCCGCCCACCCTTCCAAATCCCCTTCTCGATCCCGGGGGGCGTACAACACCACGTAAAACAGGAGATTGACCGCTGCCTGGGCGAGTCGATCCGTGTTGTACGGACGCGAGAACCCTGCCTCGATGAACTCCTCGAGGCCCTTTTGCAGCGGGTCGATGAACTCCTGGACGAGCTTTCTGTAATAACGGCTGAATTCCGAGTTTCTCCCCAGCCCGTCCCTCCGCAGGATTTCGAAAAGGTCCCGCTCCCGGAGCGACTCCTCGAGGATCCGGGCGATCGGCCCCCGGAGAAGTTCGAAAGTCGGGTTGTCTTTGGGCTGCCTGCGGCGGGCCTCCAGGAAATCGCGGATCGCCTCCTCCGTGATGCTCCGCAGTCGCTGGGAGAGTTCCTCGATGATGGCAAGGTAGATTTCCTTCTTGTCCCGGAAGTTGTTGTAGAAGGCACCCGTGGTCACCCCGGCCTTCGCCGTGATCGTACGCAAGGTCGTGCCTGCGAAGCCCTTCCGGGCGAATTCCTTTCGGGCGGCAGCCATCAACCGCTCCCGGGTCTCGGCCTTGTTCTGCTCTCTCTTGGTGGACTGCCGGGACACTGACACCTTTCCAGGCCCTTCCGCAACGTGCCGGTTCGCGATCATCCGACGAGGGGGGATGGTGGCGAGACGGGACCAAATGAATCACTATTCAGATAACAACTGTTATTTAGCATGCCTTTCATTTCCTGTCAAGAAGCTCGTCGTGCAGCGCCTCGTTGGGTAGGGGCCCAGACGGAACCGTTTCACGGTGAGGTTCGCGACCACTGTGTACTTGACAACACCCTATAGAAGTAATATATGGTCAGATTCGTTCTACTTGTCACAACGCGTTATATGGTTGCGGTTGTCATTTTTCTGTTGGAGAACTGCATAATGCCTGCGAAGGCACTCTGGAAACGCGTCCTGCCGATCCTTCTTCTTGTGAGTGTATTGCCCAATGGGGCCCTTGCCGCGACCCAAATCCGCACTGTCTCGAGTGACGCTCTGGGTCTGCTGCTGGAGTTCGATGCTCAGGGTTTCTGTCTAGAGGAGGTTCGCGAGCAAGGGATCACCTACTGCAAGGTGGATCTGCCGGAGGCAGGGAAATCCTCAAAGGAGGGATACCCGCTTCTGCCCCTGAGAGGTTTTCTCATCGGCCTCCCGGACGAGGCGCAACCGTCTGTTCAGGTACTTGAAGCCGATTATGGCAATCGGCCTGACACGCTGGTTTTCCCCTGCCCGCGCAGGTTGTCGGGGGAGGAAAATGGCCGGAAGCGGTTTGTCTATGAGCCTTATCGACAAAAGGAGGCCTACGATTCTGATGCCTACTTTCCCGGCGCACTGGTGGAACTTGAAGATGGGGGATACTTGAGAGGGCTGCGGGTGGCCAGGCTCGTCATTCATCCTGCGCAGGCCAATCCCGCCAGAAGGCAGTTGCGCCTCTACACGCGGATCCGGTTTCGCGTGGAGTACGGGACACCGCTCGTTTCCCAGGGGGCGCAACGACCTTCAGGCGGGGAGCCCGAAGGCTACGAGAGGATGCTGGCAGATCTGATCGTGAACTACGAAGCGGTCAAGGAACTCCCCAGGAACGGTGGTCGGGCTGCGTCCGTAAGTCTGTCGGCCAGCCCTCTGTTGGGAGAATCCGGGGGCGGCGAAGGCGCGAACGTAAAGCTCGGGGTCGAGAAGACGGGCATTTACCGCGTGGGATACGGGGACTTGGTCGCAGCGGGGTATGACGTGGGGGGTGTCGATCCGAGGAATGTACACGTAGAAAGCCAGGGAATGGAGATCCCTATCTATGTGCTCGGGGAGGCGGACGGGGTCTTTGATCCCGGGGATTCCTTGCTTTTCTACGGTCAGCCAACAGACACGATCTATACGGGTCGGAACATCTATTGGCTCTATGCGGATGGGGAGGTGGGTCTGAGAATCGAGGAGCGTGCGGTTACCCCTGGTGGGTCTGTGCCGGTCCTTACGTCCTTTCACAACAGGATGCGGGTGGAGGAGAACCTCGTCTACTACCAGAATCCCGCGGGGGGCGACGCAGTGGATCACTGGTACTGGGACAGATCAAATGCACCGGTGGAAGAAAGTTACACCGTTCATCTTGAAAACGTATCGACGGAGGAAGGTGCGGGCGCCTTGCGCATTGGCCTGACGGGTTCCACGGATACCGCGGTCAACCCGGATCATCACACGACAGTGGAGCTAAACGGGCACCCCGTTGATGAAGCTTACTGGGACGGCTTCGTCGAGTACGTCCACGAAATCCAGACGGCTCAGTCCCAGCTGGTAGAGGGTGACAACACGGTTGTTCTGTCAGCCCCGGGCGATACCGGCTCTGAGGTGGACGGCTTCTACACAAACTGGATCGAGATCGATTACCTGGACTCGTATGCGGCGGAGGGCGATCTGCTGGCGTTCAACGGGGAAGGCGACGGTTCTTTCCGTTTCAACATCACAGGGTTCTCCTTAGCCGATCTGGAAATATTCGATATCTCAGATCCAGTCCACCCGGTCCGATTGACCGGATTCTTGGTGCTGCAGGAAGGAGATGACTATGTTTTGAG
>JAUWSZ010000627.1 GCA_030609865.1 bacterium
CCACAGACAGGGCTTCGAGGGACTCGCGGAGGATCTTGCCTTGGGGGCATTCCGTCATCACCCAGCACGCCGCATTCTCCATCAACCCGCTCCCAAAAGGAATCTGTAAAGAGCAGGCAGGAGACGGTCGCTATGATTCCCGAGCAGACCCTGAGTTGTTCGGTGCTGTTCAGGGTTCCGTCGGAGATTTGCGCAGGGCGACTTTGTAGGGGGAGGGAGAGACGGAGCCCAAGCAAATCGGAGAGGGAACCCTGAACAGTACCGAATAGCCGGGCTCACTTGAAACATAGTGACCGTCTCCTGTCAAACCATTAGTCGATGGCATTAGCCGCCATGTACCCCTCGTAAACCGCTTGAAGCATGTATCGGGGAGTCACTGCGTCCCCGACCCGGGTCAGCCCCTTCACCTTGCCCTTCAAGGCCTTGTACAGGGAATCGTTCGCCTGTCTCCAGTACGAGAGGACGAGCGTATCGCACGGGATTTCCTGCTCGACGAACGTGGCCGGATTGTAGCCCACACAGTGGCCCGGCTGTGCGCTCTTCAGGGCCGTCATATACGTGAACTTCACGTTCTTCATGAAGAGGCTCATGAAATGGGTCAGCAGGGTAGGCCCGTCCACATCGAAGGCGGACCACATCATGCGCATGCCCATGACCAGGATCTCGACCTCTTTGCCCTGGGCGGAGAGAAAATCCGCAGCGGAAAACCCCTGAAGGTGTGGCTGGACATCATAGATCAGCACCCGGTCGCCTGTTTCTTCCTCTCCGCTCAGCACGTGCCAGGCCGACACGACGTGCGCATCCGGGTGTATGTCCAGTGCCATATCCGGGCCGACCACATCGGCGGTGGGATTGGTGATGGGGTGCGCTCCGGTCGCGACGATCACATGGTCCGGGTTCTGGTCCGCGACCATCTTTTCGGTCACCTCCGTACCAAGCTCGATCGGGACCGAAAGGCGAGCAAGATCCTTCTCCAGGTTCCGAATCGCCTCCATCAGATCCCCTCGCAAGGGGGCCTTGGAGGCTACGAGCGTCTGACCACCCAGCTCTGCGCCCTTCTCGTACAGGATGACATCGTGTCCCTTGGTCGCTGCCACCCTGGCCGCACTCATCCCTGCCAACCCACCGCCGACGATCATCACCCGTTTGCGGCTCGCCGCCGGAAAGATTTTGAGTTCCCCTTCCCTGCCTGCCTCCGGGTTCTGTACGCAGGTAATCGCACCCAGTTCCTCGCACCTGCCCCAGCACCCCTCGTTGCAGTTCATGCAAAGCCTGATCTCATCCTCACGCCCCTCCTTGGCCTTGTTCGGGAGCTCTGGGTCGCAGATCGTGGCCCGGGTCATGGCCACCATATCCGCCTCGTCGTTCGCGATGATCTCTTCCGCGGTTTGAGGATCCGTGATCTTGATCACCGTAAACACAGGGATATCCACAACCTGCTTGACCTCCGCGGCCATCCAGACAAACGGACGCGGCGGCGTGCCCATCGGAGGGATGGCCACGGCTCCGGTCTTGTAGGTGCTCACCGTAACGTGCAGAAAGTCCACATGCCCGGTCTCTTCCCATGCCTGGCACACCTCCAACATCTCGGGCAAGTGGATTCCACTCTCCACGAGTTCGTCGCCGCTCGTCCGGAGGCCCACCACGAAGTCCTCTCCCACAGCGTCCCGAACGGCATCGATGATCTCCACGCTGAATCGCATCCGGTTTTCCAGGCTGCCCCCATACTTGTCGGTCCGACGATTGGAATAGGGGGACAGAAACTGCTGAGGCAGATACCCGTGTCCCGCGTGAATCTCCGCGCCGTCGAAGCCCCCCTTCTTCAGCCGCAGGGCGGCCTGCGCATATTGCTGGACGATTTCCTGGATCTCCTCCTCTTCCAACTCCTTGGGCACTTCGCCAATGGCGGGGCTTGGTACGGTTGAGGCGGACTGAACCGGAAGCCAGGAGATCTTGGAATGCGTGTGGTGCCCGTTGTGCCAAAGCTGAGCAAAGAGCTTTGTTTCGTACTGATGCACCGCATCCGAGATCATCTTGTACCGGTCGATGATCTCGTCCGTGTCGGCAAAACAGACGGAAGGAACCGGCCAACAATGGCGAGACACGCTCTGCACTTCCATGCAAATCATTCCGATGCCGCCCTTTGCGCGGGCCTCGTAATAGTGTTTGTGCCGTTCGGAAGGCAGATTGTTTTCGCCAAAGTGGGTCAGATGCCCGGAAGAGAAGATCCGATTCGGCATCGTCACGTTGCGAATGGTCAAGGGCGAAAAAAGATTCGGAAAAGCAGTCATGTTCTCTCTCCTATGTCCGGGGATCGGTTCGAGTGAGCATCTACAATAGGCGATTTCTCCCCCGTTTTTCAACCCCCCTCCCAATCGGCCCCGGAAAGGAGCGACGAAAAGCACGAAGGGAATGACATTCCGTATATTAATGTATAATATAGATATCCTTACTCCAAGGGGGGCCTGCATGAAGATCGAAGATTACAATGCGAAAATCTCTCTTTTCTACGAAACCAACCCCCATCTCACTCATGACGAACTGGCGGTCATCCTGACCGCGGACCTTATGTACAAGGACCTCCCGGAGGACCTCCCCGAATTCCGGAAGAAGTACTCCCACCTCGACCCTTCCGTCCTGGAGGGATCGCACGAGGGGATTACCTTCCTCCGAATCGCCGAGGACAGGAAGCCCGCTCGCGCCCTCAAGGACCGCCTGAATGCCTACCTGAACGTGAAGTTCCACGACATCGCGAACATCAAGGGCTTCGAAGACAACGCAGTGCTCTTCCGCGAAAGATCCGCGATTGCCTCCGAGGTCATCGAAGAGATCCTCGTCAGGGCTGACTTTCCGAAAGAGATTGCGGCGGTCCTGAGGGAGAAGGAGGAGGTCCGGTCCTGCTACGATTTCTACGAGATGCTCCAGCTCTTCA
>JAUWSZ010000558.1 GCA_030609865.1 bacterium
AGATCCTTCATGTTGTCTGTCGATCCTGGAGCCGTCATAGCTTGGTCACTCCTCTCTCTCGATTAAGGACCCTGGGCGGGGTTCTCACCTGGCCATCCTGCGAGTCTTCAAGAGCTATCCGCTCCCCTTGCCCTTTTCCGTTCCCTTCTGGTGGGGTCAAGGCTGGCTTTCGACCTGCATCGATCGCCGAAACCGACGTACGAGATCGGTCACGGCGTCTGAGGGTAGGGCCCCCTTTTCGACCCATTGATCATAGCGATCTGGTTTGAGCGTGATCTCCGCCGGCTCCGTCAAAGGATTGTAGGTCCCCACCTTTTCGATGAACCTACCGTCTCGAGGGGCTCGGCGGTCTGCGACCACGATGTGATAGAAGGGTCTCTTGTGGGTTCCCCTTCTCTGCAAACGAATCCTGACGGCCATACTCGGTTCCTCCTTTTCTCTCCCTATTGCATGAACAATTTTCCCAATCCGCGCGGTCCCATTTTCTGAATCTTCTTCATCATCTGCCTGGCCTGTACATACTGCTTCAGAAGTCGGTTGACGTCCTGTACGGATGTGCCGCTTCCCTTGGCGATACGTTTTCTCCGGCGTCCGTTCAGGATCGTATGATCACGCCGCTCCTTGAGGGTCATGGAGTCGATGATGGCTTCGATCTTGACCAGTTCCTTCTCATCCGGCTGGGCGCCCGACATCTTCTTGAGCTTGTTGAATACTTGAATAATCGAAACAAGCTCGTCCAGGGACCCCATTTGGCGAACCTGCTTCAACTGATCCTGGAAATCCTCCAGGGTGAACGCATCCTTGCGGAGCTTCTCCTCTAACTCCTTGGCCTTTTTCTCATCGATGGAGGCCTCTGCCTTCTCTATCAGCGAGAGGATGTCCCCCATGCCCAGAATCCGGTTGGCCATTCGATCCGGATGGAACGGCTCCAGGGCGTTCGTTTTTTCCCCCATGCCGACGAACTTGATCGGTTTCCCGGTCACGGATCGTATCGAAAGGGCCGCCCCGCCCCTGGCGTCCCCGTCGAGCTTCGTGAGAACCACCCCGTCGATATCCAGCAACTCGTTGAACCGCGAAGCGACGTTGACAGCGTCCTGGCCCGTCATGGCGTCCGCGACCATCAGGATCTCCGAAGGCTTGATCGCCTCGCGGATCCTGCGGAGTTCGTCCATCAGTTCTTCGTCGATGTGCAGCCTTCCCGCTGTGTCGATGATCAGCGTGTCTAGGCCCTGCGCGCGGGCCTCTTCCCGGGCGGCCAGACAGATGTCCACGGGGTCCTGATCGACACGGGACGGGTAGACGGGCACCTGGATCTGGTCCCCGAGCTGGGTAAGCTGTTCGATGGCCGCGGGGCGATACACATCCGCCGGCACGAGGTAGGGGAGGCGCTTCGTCGTTCGAAGCCAGACCGCGAGCTTGGCCGCGGTGGTCGTCTTCCCCGAACCCTGGAGCCCGATCAGGACGAGGCTCGCCGGATTCTGCCCCGTGAGATCCAGCTCAGCCCTCTCCCGACCCATGGTTTGGATCAGCTCTTCGTGCACGATCTTGACGAATTGCTGCCCCGGCGTGAGGCTCTCCATCACCTCGCTGCCGTTGGCGCGTCGCTTGATTACGCCGATGAATTCCTTGACGACCTTGTAGTTGACATCCGCCTCCAAAAGGGCCATCCTTACCTCCCGGAGAGCCTCTTGGATGTTCTTTTCATTGAGCTTTCCGTATCCCCGGATCTTCTTGGAAATCAGGGAAAGCTTGTCGGAGAGGGTGTCAAACATACGCTCGATCTTCGGGCTCTTGACCTAGGGTCAGGCCCATTCTGTTGGTCCCCGGGGTAAACCCTTGCCTTTTGGTCGGTATTATATCGAATTTTTAGGGTCAAGCAAACTTCTCATTATACCATAGATATTCTTTCATTTCCAAGGGGCCGGATGAACGCTATGTTTCTTTTCCAGGGTACCGCCCTGACCCCGTTGCAGCAGGGGGCGCCGATCCAGGAGGGATTGCGGGAGAGCGTCGCGACCGCTGCCGGGGGAAGCCTGCTCGCCGATACCTTCCTCCAGGCCGGTCCTGTCGTGAAGCTCGTTCTGCTTCTCCTGGTCATGCTTTCCGTGGCCTGCTGGGGGATCATCCTGTACAAGTACCTCATCCTGCGCAGGGCCCAGGAAAACGGCCAGGATTTCTCCGATCTCTTCTCGAAGGCCTCGAGCCTGATGGAGGTCTACCACGCATCGAAGAACATCCCTTCCAGCCCGCTGCTCGAGGTGTTCGAGGCCGGCTATCGGGAGCTTTCGCGGTTGCTCGGCTCCTCAGGGTCGGCTTCCCCCCAGACAGGGAGCGATCCCTCCGTGGCCTCGCTCAAGATGGGGGGCGTGGGCAACGTGGACCGGGCGATGCAGAAGGCGAAGAGCAGGGCGGCCACGCATTTGGAGAAGTATTTGACCTTTTTGGCCACCACGGGCTCGACGGCTCCGTTCATAGGGCTTTTCGGAACCGTGTGGGGCATCATGAACGCCTTCCGGAGCATCGGGGTCACGGGCAGTGCAAACCTCGCCACGGTAGCGCCCGGGATCGCCGAGGCGTTGATTGCGACTGCCGCAGGCCTGTTTGCCGCCATTCCCGCCGTGGTGGCGTACAATTTCTTTGTTCATCGGGTTCGTGTCGTCACGAAGGACATGGAAAATTTTTCCACGGACTTGATCAACTCGATCGAGAGACATCTTCGCAAGACGCAGTGACCGGCCCTGGGCCTCGAGTCGACGTGGATGAGGGCGATGAATTCAGTCGAAGACGAAAATCGGCTACTGAGCGAGATCAATGTCACGCCTTTCGTGGATGTGATGTTGGTCCTGTTGATCATCTTCATGGTCACCGCGCCTCTGCTCCAGTACGGGGTTGAAGTGGATCTTCCGGAGTCGAGCCGACAGCCCCTTGAAATCCCGAAGGAGCAGGTTGTTCTCAGCATCAGCAAGGATCGTACGATCTACGTGGACCGGTACAAGACCTCGTTGTCAGAGCTGGGACAGAAGCTCGAGGCGATCTACAAGGGCAAACAGAGGAAGGAGATCTTCCTTCAGGCGGACAAGAGCGTGCCCTATGGGTTCGTGGTTCAGACCATGGCCGTTATCCGGGCTGCGGGCATCGATCAGATGGGCCTGATCACGGAATCACCGGATTAGCGGGATGACCAGGAAATATCGCTATGTTTCAGGAGAGTCTTTCCGTTCGGTACTGTCCTGGGTTCCCTCTCCGATTTGCTTGGGCTCCGTCTCTCCCTCCCCC
>JAUWSZ010000557.1 GCA_030609865.1 bacterium
CACTTCCTGTTCGAGTCCCTGTCCGGGATCGGCCTGATCCGGGCCTTCGGCGCGGAGAGGCTGGAGAGCGACAAGCTCGCGGAAAAACACGAGGGCGTACTCCGGCTCGTGCTGCGCTACCAGGTCCTGGGGGCCCTGTCCGGGTCTGTTCCCATGCTCTACACCATCGTGAACACCTTGGTGATCTTCGGCTACGGTGGCTACCAGGTCATCCACGGTTCCCTGTCCATCGGGAGCCTGGTCGCCTTCACGGCCTACCAGGCGCGGCTGCTCGGGCCGCTCCAGGCCCTGATGGCGGGCTTCCTGGACATGCAGAAATCCAGGGTTGCCCTGAGCAGGGTCAAGGAGATCTTCGACGTGGCGCCCGCCTTCCACGAGGACGGTGACATCGCGCTCGACAGGGAGACCTTCAAGGGCGAGATCACCTTCGACCGGGTCTCGTTCGCGTACGAGGAGGAGGAACCCCTGCTCCGCGACCTTTCCTTCCGCATACCGGCAGGCAAGGTAACGGCCGTGATCGGCCCGAGCGGGGTGGGCAAGACCACGATCTGTCACCTGATCATGAGGCTCTTCGACCCGGACTCGGGAAAGATCGAGCTCGACGGCCTCGACCTCAAGAGATTCAGGATGGAATGGTTGCGTAACCAGGTAGCGATCGTCTCGCAGGACACCTTTCTCTTCCACAACACCATCGCCGAGAACATCCGGTTCCCCATGCCCGGGGCCACGGACGAGCAGATCGTCGAGGCGGCCAAGTCCGCCTGCATCCACGAGTTCATCGAGACCCTGCCGGCCCGCTACGACACGGTCGTGGGCGACCGGGGCGTGCGGCTTTCCGGTGGCCAGAAACAGCGACTGAGCATCGCCCGAGCGATCCTCACAGGACCCAGGATCCTGATCCTGGACGAGGCGACCGCCTTCCTGGACCCTTCCGCAGAAGGCCGGCTCAAGGAGACGATCCGGTCCCTGATGGAAGGCAAGACAACCCTCGTGGTCAGTCACCGCCCCTCCACGATCGAAGGCGCCGACCGGATCATCGCCCTCGGAACCGAGGGCCTCCTCTATGAAGGCGACCCCGAAAGTTACCGACACAGGGCCGAAACAGAAGCAAGAAAAGGGGACGCACCTCTTTTTCAGGACCCGGACATTGCGATGGAGTCCAATAGGTAATGTGATGTCACACATTGTGGACATCGTCATCATCGACAGCGGCGTGAACCCGTGGCACTCGCACGTGCAGGGGGTTGCCGGAGGTATCTCTTTCGACCTCGGCGAATCGGGCGAGGTCCTCGTGTCGGATGACTATCGTGACGAAACCGGCCACGGGACCGCCATCGCAGGGCTCATCCGGGAAAGCGTCCCGCAGGCAAGGCTCCACGCCGTTCGGATTTTCCGGAGAGAACTGGAGGCCCCGATGGCGCTCCTCCAAGCGGCCCTGGACTGGGGCGTGCAGAAGCGGCCCAAGATGATTCACCTGAGCCTCGGCACCGAGCGGGAAGAGTACAGGCCGGCTCTGGAGGAACTCTGCCGGCAGGCCTGCGAACAGGGCACCGTGATCGTCGCCGCGGCGCGCAGCCCCGAGGACCGGGTCTACCCGGGAGTGTTCGATACGGTCATCGGCGTGTGCTGGGATCGATCGTGCGCGGAGGGCTCCCTCGCCTACCATCCCGGCAAGCCGGTGGAGTTTGGAGCCTGGGGCCGCCCGAGGCCCCTGCCCGGGCTCCCGGAGGAGATGAACTTCCAGGGGAGCAGCTTTGCGGCCGCCCGCGTCACAGGACTGGCAGCAGGCCTGCTCGCCGAGAACCCCGAGCAAGGGGTAGGGTGGGTCAGGAAAGAACTGAAGAACATGGCCAAAGAGGAGAATACACATGGCAAGAGAGAATAGCGGGAAGTCTGAGCAGAGCACGGAGAAGAAAGCAGGAGGCAAAAAGGGGAAGGAGAAATTCATCGTCTTGCTCCTCCTCGTGGGCATCGTACTCTTCTTCGTCGTACATGAGGCCACGGTCATGTACTTTGCAGACAAGGTCTGTATCGTCTGCCACGAGATGAAGGAACCGGTCAGGAAATGGAAAGAGGCAGGTGTGGACAAGAACCACCGCGACTGCGGTGGCTGCCACTTCGATGCGGGCCTGGCCAGGCACTGGCAGATGAATGTGAGCGCTGCCAGGTTCCTGGTCGAGCATTTCCAGAGGGATTCGGAAGAACCTCTGAAGCCGGCCCCCGAGCCCCTGTTCGTGGACCCGGCGCAGGAACCCGCCTACTACAGCCTCGTGCCCAACCGGAGGTGCTTCCAGTGCAAGGACGCCAAGAACCACAAGCCGATCGAGCAGACGGCGATTCACGCGAAACTCATGCGGTTTTCGAACTCACAGCCCTGCAAGGACTGCCACAGTCACGAGATGCGTAACGGCCAGAAGTTCTACGAAAGGGTTCTGCCCGAGAAGGAAAAAGGAGAAGAAGCCTTGTGACCACTCTCATTTTTTCGTACGATAAGAAACAGCACTCATAGCATATGTGCCCTGAGGAGGCAAGAATGAAGGTGAACCGAAGAACCGTCCGCCGATCCGTGTGGTTTCCGAGGATTCTGATCGCACTCGTCCTGGTCCTCACCGCCCTGGGCACTGCGAGCCGGTCTGTTGCCCAGTCGCCCCCGGCCATGCCCCTACAGTTCAAGATCATCGGCCAGTTCTACGATCCGGAGAAGGACAAGAATGCAGGGGGCGTGAACGCATTCACGGTCAACGTACTGAAGAAGACCTGGATACTGGACATCGAAAGCTCCCATACGCTGGAAGGCACCGCGCTGGGATCGAGCATCCTCAAGAAGATCTATCCCCCCATCATGACCTTCATGGGCCCCAAGGAACTCACCGACCAGTTGACCAACCCGGAGATCGAAGGCAAGACCTATACCATGACAGGACAACTCTACGTGGGGAAGCGGATGTTCCGGCTCACGCAGGTGCAGGGCCCCGAAGAGGAGAGCGAAGCACTCCCATAGCTCCTCTTTCCCCCGCTTCTCCGCTCATTAGAACCGATAACTTACCCCACCCGTCTGACGTCCCACTCCCCCCGCCTCGACCTTTTCCTGTGTATACGATAGAAAGTCATGACGGTTCTGTGCGAATACTCATCCGGCTGAGGGTTGCCCCTTTCTGATACAGGAACTCGAGCTTCCGGATTTCGATCTTGAGGGATTGGCGCATTGCGTGGTGACTCGCGGTGTCCTGCTATGAGAGCCATTTCTTCGCTTGCGGTGTATTCTTGATCTTGATATA
>JAUWSZ010000481.1 GCA_030609865.1 bacterium
GTTCAAGGATGTGGTCGGAACGGATGAGGTGATCTATCTTGCCCTGGGCAAGAACGTGTGGCACGGGCTCGGGTTCCGGCTCCTGGATCACCCGATTACCATGTGCCCCCCCCTGCTTCCTCTCGTGGCCGGCTTCTTCTCCCTGTTCACCGAGAACCTGGAGTTGGGGACGAATTTCACGTACGTGGCGTTCGGGGGCGCCACGGTAATCCCCTATTTCTTCCTTGCCCGCCGGATCTACGGCCTCCGGGTGGCGCGCAGGGCCGCTTTCTTCCTCGCCTTCTTTCCCGGCCTCCTTCTTTCCTTCTTCTGGGGATCGATGACCGGACCGCTTTACACGTTTCTGCTGGTCACGGCCCTTCTATTCTTCCACAAAGCGCTCAGGGAGAATCGGGCCATCGACTTCGCCCTTGCGGGAGGACTCCTGGCCCTCGCGTACCTCACCCGATCCGAGGGTCTCCTGTTCCCTCTTGTCCTGTTCTCCTTCGCGGTTCTCTCCTTTGCGGCAAAACGCTCCCTGTCCGACGGAAGGACCTTGCGAAACCTCCTTCTCATGGCCCTCGCCTGCCTCCTGATAAGCGCCCCCTATCCCCTCTTCATAAAGAAATCATCCGGGGAACTGAGCATCAGCGGGAAGACGAAGCTGATCCTGCTCGTGGGGAACATGGACCTGAAAACGCGAGAAAACCTGGCCATGAAATTGAACGAGGAAGGGACCGAGTTCTTCGATTATGGAGAACTCGTCAAGGACAAGACCGTCCTCGGGATGATCCTGGAGAATCCGAAGGTCCTGGTCGGAGGATCCTTTCTGCAGTTCTGGAATTTCTTCGTCACCCTCGTGTCCTGGAAGGTCTTCCCTGCCTTCCTCTTCGGCTTTGTGATCCTCGGGCTCTTCCGGGACCCATGGGACCGCGCCAGACTCGAGAACGAAATCTTTCTCCTGGTGGCCTGCGTTCCCTTCCTCGTGTTCCTCACCTTCAGGATCTGGCCGAGGTATCTGTTGCCCATGACCCCGGTCCTCTTGCTCTGGGCCACACGGGGGGTGACCTCCCTGGAAGACTGGATCCGGCAGAGTGCGGAGAACATCCGGCAGAAGAAGGCGCCCACGAGACGATGGGTCTCCTTCCTGCCCGGCATCCTGTTTTCCCTCCCCCTCCTCGCCCTTCTCGTTGCCAAGCCGATCAGGGCGAGGATGCTCGTTCAGTATCCTGTGGAATATCGGGCAGCCGGAAAATGGATGGATGAGAACCTGCCCGCGGCCGCGATGATCTTGACCAGGAAGCCCGAAATCTCATACTACGCCAAACGCCTGATGCACCCCCTGCCGAACGAGGAACTGCCCGCCATCGTTCGTTACGCCCGGTCGAACGAAATCGACTATCTTGTGGTGGACGAGTATTTCATCCCGACCCGACCCCAGCTTGCGTTCCTCCTCGAGCAAGACCGCTTCCCGGAGGATCTCAGGTTTCTCCACGAGGAAAGAGCGTCCAACGATCGTAAGATCCGGATCTTTCAGATAAGGGAGGAGGATGCTGCCGGACCGGCTCCGCCCGGGGACTAATTGCCGCGATTACGCCTTTTCAGAAGCAGCCCCCCCAAACCTTCGACGAAATCGGAGGCAGGGAAGGGAGGGGGTGCAATAGCAGACAAGCTGTGTTATATTATCCTCTCTGCATGCGAACAAGGAGTGAGCCGTTACCCCTAGAAGAAGCCCCAAGGAGTGCTCGTTCTCATGTACAAAGGATTCAAGGTCAGCCTGATCATCCCTGCCTACAACGAGGAAGAAACGATCGCTTCGGTCATCCAGGACTTCCAGACCCAGGAAACCCTGGACGAGATCCTCATCGTGGACAACAATTCGAAGGATCGCACCGCTGAGATCGCCCGCCAGCAAGGCGTCCGGGTCGTCGGTGAGAGCAAACAGGGTTATGGCCATGCCCTTCGTACAGGCATGGACCGGGCGGAGGGTGACATCCTCATCCTGTCGGAGGCGGATGGGTCCTTCCGGTCTTCGGACGTGAACAAGTTCCTCGCCTATATCGAGGACGCCGGGATGGTGATCGGTACCCGAACCACCAAGCAAATGGTCGACCAGGGCGCTAGGATGACTTTCATCATCCGTATGGCGAACGTGTTATGGGCAAAAATCCTCCAAATGCTCTGGTTTTTCACGAACGAGACCCGCTTCACGGACGTGGGGTGCACCTACCGGGCCCTGTGGAAAGATACGCACCAGAAGATCCGATCCGGCCTGCGTGCCGTGGGGCCGGAGTTCTCTCCGGAGATGATGGCGGAGGGGCTCCGACAGAAGGTGAAGATCGTGGAAATCCCCGTGAAGTACTTCCAGCGCGAGGGAGGGGAAAGCAAGCACTCGGTTAGCTACTACCATCTGGCGAAAACAGCCCTGAAGATGCTTCGGACCATCGTCCGCAAGAAGCTCGAGCGCTCTGTGAATCAGGCTCCCTCCTGAGAACAAGAACAGCCTGCGTTTCTCTCCCAGACGGTTATCGGATCTTCCGGGTTCAAGGGAAAACTAGAAACGGCCGATCGATGGAACAGGCCGATGGACGGACTATTTGGGTCTCTGAGAGAGGGGGTCCTCCGATGAAGAGAGAGAACCTGGTGGGGGTAATTCTTGCTGCAGGCAAGGGCACGAGGATGGCCCCGTTCAGTCAGCGTTTCCCAAAGCCCCTGTTACCCATCTGCAATCGTCCGATTCTCGAGTATCAGATCGAGTACATGAAACGGGCGGGCATTCGGGAAATTATCATGGTGATCGGTCACCTCGGCTACGCCATCGCCCGGCATTTCGGCGATGGAGACGCCCTGGGCGTGAAAATCCGTTATGTAGAACAGGAAGAAACCCTCGGAATCGCTCATGCAATGGGCCGTCTCGAACCCTACATCACCTCCCCTTTTCTCCTGTTTCTCGGGGACATCTTCTTCATCACCGAAGACCTCTCCGTGATGTTCGACCTTCTCCTGGCGAAAAAGGCAAGCGCCGTCCTGGCGGTCAAGGAAGAGGAGGACCCGGAGGCGATCAAGCGGAATTTTGCCGTTCTGCTGAACGATGAGGGGTACGTGAAACGGGTGATCGAGAAGCCGAGATACGTGACCAACCCCTTGAAGGGTTGCGGGCTGTACCTTTTCGATCTCCACATCTTCGATGCCATCCGACGAACCCCCCGGACCGCCATGCGCGACGAGTACGAGATTACGGATGCGATTCAAATTCTCGTGGACGACGGCTTCCCCGTCGTTGTCTCGAACATCGTCCACAAAGACATGAACGTCTCCTTTCCTCACGATCTCCTTCTTTGCAGCCTGGAAGAGCTCAAGCATCAGGGGAAGGAATCCCTGGTCGGCGAGGGATGCTCTTTGCACTCGGAGGTCCGCCTGGAACAGGCCGTCCTGGGAGATCGCGTCCGCGTTGAAGCCCCTATCAAAATCAAGGAATGCATGGTCTTTTCGGATACGGTGATCACGACGAAGGAGGACATGGAAAGATGCATCGTGACCCCTGAAACCCTGATCGAGTGTAAGTACTTCTTCTAGAGGCTTCCAGACATCGAATGGCACGAATCGGAATCGACGCGAGATACCTGGAAAACGAGAA
>JAUWSZ010000101.1 GCA_030609865.1 bacterium
ACTACGTCCGTCGTCCGGTGAAGAAGGGCCGCGAATTCCCGGATCGTGTGGAGATCATCGAAGGCCTGGAACCCGGGGACAGGATCGTGGCGGACGGCGCTTTTCTGCTGAAGTCCGACATACTGCGCGAGAAGATGGGGGCGGGCTGCGCGGACTAGCCCCTAATAGGCACGTGGCGAATCCATCCCTTGGGAGATGAAATCATGCTGGACAAAGTCAACCACTTTGTGTTGAACCATCGCCTGATTGTCATCGTCGGCGCTGTCGTTCTGATGGGCGCCGGTGTGTACGCCTGGAGAACGCTGCCGATTGATGCCTTCCCTGACGTCACGAACGTTCAGGTCATGATCCTGACCGAGGCGCCGGGGCTCGCGCCGGTGGATGTGGAGCAGCAGATCTCCTTTCCGCTGGAGCTTGCCATGCAGGGGTTGCCGGACGTGCGGCAGATACGTTCCCTGTCAAAGGCCGCCCTTTCCCAGGTGGTGATCGTCTTCGAGGACCGGGTGGACACCTATTTTTCCCGCCAGCTCGTGTTCGAACGTCTTCAGTCCGCCAAAGAGGCCTTGCCCGAGTGGGCGGAGCCGGAGATGGGGCCCATCAGCACGGGGTTGGGAGAGATCTACCAGTACACACTCGAAAGCCGGGAGCGCTCACCCATGGAGCTGCGCACGATTCAGGACTGGATGATTGCGCCGCAACTCAGGGCGCTTCCCGGCGTCAACGAGGTGAACAGCTTCGGTGGATTCGTGAGACAGTACCACGTGCTCGTCGATCCGAATCGGCTCCTGAAATACGGGGTCACCCTTCAGAATGTGCTGGAAGCACTCGAAAACAACAACGCCAACGCAGGGGGCAATTTCATCGTCAAGGGATGGGAACAGGCCTATGTTCGCAGCCTGGGACTCATCGAGACCATTTCCGACATGGAGGATATCGTTCTCGAGGCAAGAGACGGTACGCCCGTCTACCTGAAGGACGTGGCTGTCGTCAAGGTCGGGCCCGAGACGCGCCAGGGCGCGGTGACGCGGGACGGTAAGGGGGAGGCGGTTGCAGGCATGGTGATCATGCTGAAGGGCGAGAACTCGAAGGTCGTGGTGGACCAGGTCAAGAAGACCATTCCGAATGTCCAGGCAGGACTGCCGGAGGATGTGGAGATCCATCCATTCTATGACCGGACGGCCTTGATCAAGGCCTGCATAAAGACCGTGTCCGATGCGCTCCTTCAGGGCGGCGTCCTGGTTGTGCTGGTCCTTTTTCTCTTCCTCGGAAACCTAAGGGCGTCGGTTATCGTGGCCCTTTCGCTTCCGCTCACCGCCCTCTTTGCCTTCCTCCTGATGGGCTGGCAGGGGGTGACGGCCAACCTGATGAGCCTTGGGGGGCTGGCCATTGCCGTCGGCATGATCGTAGACGCCTCTATCGTCATCTCCGAGAACATTGCACGGCACCTTAACGAACAGGCGGACACGGACGACTCCCGGGTGGAGATTGTCTATGAGGCCGTTCGTGAGGTCGCCCGGCCCGTCCTGTTCGCCACCCTGATCATCGTCATCGTGTTCCTGCCCCTGTTCACGCTCCAGCAGATGGAAGGTAAGATGTTCCGGCCCCTGGCCCTCACGATGTGCTTTGCCATGCTCGGCTCCCTGGTCGTCTCCTTCACGATCGTGCCGGTGCTGTGCTCGCTCTTTCTGCGCGGACAGAAGGAAGCCAAGGACAACGCAATCGTGCGAACCCTCAAGCGCGGGTATCTCCCCCTGCTCTCTCTGGCGTTGCGCCGACGTTGGACGACGCTTCTCGTGGCCGCGGGCATCCTGGCCGCTTCCCTGCTGCTCGTTCCTTTCGTGGGCACGGAATTCCTCCCGCCTCTCGACGAAGGTGCGATCGCGGTTAACGTGGTGCGGTTGCCGTCCGCATCGTTGGAGGGCTCGATCGCCGTGGGGACCGAAATGGAGCGTCGCCTGCTGGCGAAGTTCCCGGAAGTGGAGACCGTGGTAACCAAGACCGGCAGGGCCGAGATCTCCGAGGACCCGATGGGCCCGGAGCAGAGCGACGTCTTCATCATGCTCCACCCCAGCAACAGATGGGGGACCGGGCGCTCCAAGAGGGAGCTTACCGCGGCCATTCAGGAGGAATTGAGCGAGATTCCCGGCCTGCGGTTTTCCTTCTCACAGCCGATCGCCCTGCGGGTGAACGAGCTGATCTCGGGCATCAAGAGCGACCTTGCCGTCAAGGTCTTCGGGCCGGAACTCGAGATCCTTCGGGAGAACGCGAACCGAATGGCGGCCGCGATCGGTGCAGTGGAGGGGGCCGAGGGCGTGAGGGTCGAACAGATCGCCGGATTCGCACAGGTGGAGATTGTTGTGGATCGCAAGGCGATCGCCCGACACAAGATCAATGTGTCGGACATCAACGAGATCATCGAGACCGCGGTGGGAGGCAAGGTCGCCACGACGGTAGTGGATGGACAGATGCGCTTTGCCGTGCTCGTTCGCTTCCCGGAGGAGAAGCGCGGCGACATACCGTCCATCGAGCGAATCCTCGTGCCGTCCCCCGAAGGGCCGCGCGTGCCCCTCGGACAACTGGCCGAGATCCGCGAGGTGGAGGCCCCGGCACAGATCAGCCGGGAAAACGGAATGCGGCGCGTTGTGGTGGAGTGCAATATCCGGGGAAGAGATATGGGGAGCTTTGTGGCGGAAGTGAGAGAAGCGATCGGGCCGATCGTCGAGGGCCTGCCCCCCGGCTATTTCGTGGACTTTGGGGGCCAGTTCGAGAATCAGCAGCGCGCCATGCAGCGGCTGGCGATCGTGGTACCCGTTTCCATCCTGCTCATCTTCCTGATGCTCTTCTCCGCCTTTGACTCCATGCGCAGTGCCCTGCTCGTGCTCTTGAACCTTCCCTTCGCCCTGGTGGGCGGAATCCTGGCCATCTTTCTCGCGAAGATCAATCTCAGTGTGTCTTCCGTCGTCGGGTTCATTGCGCTCTTCGGCATCGCCGTGGAGAACGGAACGGTGCTGGTCGCCTTTTTCAACCAGCTTCGGGATCAGGGCATGGATGCTGTGGAGGCTGTGAAGAGGGGGTGCGAACTGCGTTTCCGGCCTCTTCTGATGACCGCGATGACCACGCTGCTCGGTCTCACCCCCCTCCTGGTTGCGAGCGGAAGCGGGTCCGAGATCCAGCGGCCGCTGGCAGCGGTCGTTCTGGGTGGACTCGTCTCTTCGATGCTGCTGACCTTGATCGTGCTTCCTGTACTGTATTCGATCGTCGAATCGAGGCAGTGACCGCCTCCGGTTCACCCATGCCTGCCTGCATTGTAGATCGGCCCTCCCAGGTCTGCGTACAGGTCCAGCACGGCAACGGCTTCCTCCCGTAGAACGTCGCGTGTTACGCGGACACCCCTCTTCTGCAAGGCCTTCTGCCAGCCGGAGAGCTTCGGCCCCTCATCGAATCCTATCCGCCGCGCGTCCTCATCGCGGGCCCCGCACACCAGCCGTGTGACCCCTGACCAGGGAATGGCCCCGAAACACATCGCACAGGGCTCCGCTGAAGTCACCAACGCATAGCGGCTCCTGCCTTCCTCTCCGATGTCGTAGCGGCCGAGCTTCTTCTGTGCAAGGGCGATTGCAACCATTTCGGCGTGCAGGATCGAACAGTTGCTCGTCACAACGACGTTGATCCCGGGAGCCACAAGCCGCCCCTCTTCATCGAACACGGCCGCACCGAAAGGGCCGCCGGTCTGTCTTTCGACGTTTTTTCGGGCAAGGGCGATTGCGAGACGCATACGCTCTTCCTCAGTGGCGAAGACCTGCGGACCGCGCCCAAGAAACTCCGCAACCCAGGGCGGGAGATCTATTCTGAATCCCAGTTGTCCCAACAGTTCTACCTCCCCGGCGTCTCGAAAAGACACGAATCACCGTTGGTCAGTCGGCTTCCGATTTTGTGACGACGACACGATAGCCATAGTCTATGCTTTCGGAAAGGAATAGATGACCGTAACGTTGCTTCCACTCACCGGACTGGAGATCCTTCTCCAGACTGCGCAGCCCGTCTTCAAAATCTCGGACTCGAGAGAATGTCGATATCGCCCTCCTTACATCTTCGTCAAGATAGGCATGGGGCCGGCGCCAGTACGCACACAGAAAGCCGTCAGTACAATCATGCGGAATAGGGACAGGAATCACTCGCAGAGGTCCGAGTATCTGTGCTAGGTCTTCAATCGAGGGAAACAGCGGCTCGTCGATCTCCCGGATCTGAGGGAGATAGTCGAGGAGCCAGAAATCCTGGCCAAACCCAATCCATGTCAGAAGGACCATTTGCTGTTTCGCGACGCGACGTGCCTCGATCAGGCCCCTTTCGATGTCTGACCAGTGGTGGATGCTCAGGATGGCCATGGCGACGTCAAAGGCTTCATCCCGGAAAGGAAGGCACTCGGCGCGGGCCTGCACAACAGGAGGAGCACTCCTGGGCCTCTGCGATATCATCAAGCGGGATGGCTCCACGGCTACCAGATCCCGGTCAGCCGGCTCGTAGGAGCCAACGCCTGCACCCAAGTTCACGATAGTGGCATCCTGGTGGAGTTCTGTGTGGAGAGCCCTCGCAATCCTTGGGTCTGGGCGACGATAGGTACTGTATCGAGTGCCGATGGTATCGTAGAGGGCCTCCACTCCGGTGGTCCTCCTCACGTCGAGGCGGTTGACGCCAAGCTCAGCCTTGCCCGCTTCTTTTTCCGATAACTACTTCTTCGGATATCCCACCGACTGTGAAAGGGTGACCCTCTGATCCGGTCTCAGCTTCATCGCCTTTTCAAGGGCAGGTCTGTCGATCAGCCCGCGTACCACAGTGGCCAATCCTTCGGAGGCGCAGTACAGGTAAACGTTCTGGCTAATGAAGCCCGTGTCGGCAGCCGAGCAAAAAACCTTTACGTCGACTTCTCTCTCACCCATTCTCGAGAAATCCGCAACGTAGACCAGGTTCACGGGGGCCTCCTGCACGAAGGGCTGCTGGCCGGTCAGAGCCCGGATGTCTTCTGCGAGAACCGGCTTCAACGCGTGTGCCTTCGCATCATAAAGGGAAAGGCCATCGGCAGTGGCGACGTAGATGTCGATTTCCTGCCAATTCATCGCAGATGGCGCTGTGCGCTTTCCTGAGTCCGGCCGATTCACTCCGAAGGCAGCCCAGAGCAGATTCGAAAGTACCTGATTGGGCAACTTTCCGGTACCGAACGCACGCGAAGAACTTCTATCCTTCAACACCTGCATCAGAGGTCTGCTGCCGTCCATCTGGGGCTCCGGAAGCTGAACCGGTTTTGGTTCCTGCCCGGAAATCAGAGAAGGGCAAACGAGCAGAACGGCCAGCACCAGGCAAGCGGCTTGAAGCGATCTTGTGTTCATCATAGTCCTCCATCGGCTTTGAGATTTTTCACTAGATCAACATTTGCCTTGCCGTGCAGCACGAGCTTATCAAGTATGTCAAGGTGACGTTATGTTGCTTGGATGAAGTCGACGACCACCTCGGCGAAGGCAGGCCCACAGTCTTCCTGGAGGAAGTGGCCGCCGCCCTTGATCGTGGTGTGCGGCTGCCCCTTGGTGCCGGGTACCCGGTCGAGAAAGATCGCATCGCCCCCGCCGGTGATCGGATCGCCGTCACTGAAGGCGGTCAGGAAAGGCTTCTCGAACCGGGAGAGCACCTCCCAGGCCTTCTTGTTCGCCGGTGCGGCCGGGTCGTCCGGCTCGATCGGTACGAGGGAAGGAAAGATCCGGGCGCCTTCCTTGTAGGTGTCGTCCGGAAAGGGCGCGTTGTATCCTGCAAGGGCCTCGTCAGGCGGAGGGGTCTGGCACCCCATCGTGACAATCGCCCCCACGTCGAATTCAGGGGTCTCACGGGAGAACTTGCGCCAGTTCAGGAAGGCCTCTGAGATGGGCATATCCCCGGTAGGCATCCCCGTGTTGGCGACAACCACCCTTGCAAAGCGGTCCGGGTTCTGGGCGACCAGGCGCAATCCGATCAGGCCTCCCCAGTCCTGGCACACCAGGGTGATTTGCTGCAGGTCCACCTTTTCGAGCCAGGCCTGCATCCAGTCGACGTGGCGCTGGTAGGTGTAGTCGTTGCGGTCCGCCGGCTTGTCCGAACGGCCGAAACCGGGCAGGTCAGGGGCCACGGCACGGTGACCGGCACGCACGATGATCGGAATCATCTTGCGGTAGAGGTAGGACCAGGTGGGTTCGCCGTGCATGAGCAGTACAGTTTCACTGTCCTTGGGGTTCTCGTCCACATAATGTATCCGGAGATGGCCGCCTTCGCCGTCCGGAACCTCGACATAGTTTTGGTCAAAGGGGAAGTCCGTCAGGCCCTCGAAACGCTCGTCCCGGGTACGCAAGGTTTTCATGATGGGCTCCTCCTGTGCTTGTCAGGGTTTCCTGCTCGGAACCAGTGGATTCCCGCCGGAGCCTGTCCCCGCGAAGGCGGGGGCGGGAATGACGGCAAGTGCCTGGGCGGGAATGCATGTGCTCAAGGGTATTACGAACAGGTCCGGCAGGCAAGCATTACCAGATACGGTAGGAGATCTCGATGTTGTGCATGTTGAGGCCGGGGTTCGGCTGCTGGATGTCCGCGTTGGATACGTGCTGGAATTCGTAGCCGATGCTCAGATTCCGGATCGGGAACAGGGAGATCCCGCCGTGGGTCATGAACTGAATGTGACCGCTCAGATCCTCTTCGCCGTAGCGGTCCTCGCTGAGAAAGGCAGGGCTGATTCCCAGATCGATCCCGACGATCCACCCCTTCTTCCGGACGGCCAGGCTGGGGCCCAGGGAACCGAGAAAGCCCGTGGTTCCGGCGGCGCTCAGGGCGGCCCCGGTGAAGTCGAGGCGTGAGGCGAGGATCCAGCCCGACTTGGGGCGCCAGGCCCACGGAAGGTACCAATTGAAGAAGAACTCGTACTTCCTGAAGTACGCCTCGTTGCGATGGTCGCTCAGTCCGTACCGGAACCCGGTATCGAACTTCTCCCTGTAAGTCGTATTGTCTCGATGGGAATTCTCTACTTGCGAGGCATCTGGGGCTGCGGCTTCGGCGACCGCAGGGACCGGCGTCGCTGCGCCCACCACGATCCCGAACAGGAGCAAGCACACGATCCAAACACTACGAGAGAGCAGGAGATTCAAGACACTATACCGAGACGGAAAGGGGTTTGAGGATTCAGGTTTGGTTCCCAACCCGTCCTTCATCGGGTCGGCGTAAACCCGCCGAACCACTCCAGACGGACCGGAGACCCTTCTATAAGAAGAAGGCGGGGAAAGTCAATAGACGCGCGTGCCGGGTCCGCGGCGATTACGAGC
>JAUWSZ010000177.1 GCA_030609865.1 bacterium
CATTTGCGGGATTTACGAGCGAAACGTAACAATTCCCTGGCATCTTGAAATGCCTGCATTCCCTCTCCCTTGAGAGGCTGTCGATAAGCGGCCATCTTCAAGCGCTTGGCCGCTAGTTTTTCCCTCGTCCTCGTCCTCGTCGTCGTCCTCGAACCGAAGAATTGGCATTGAGGGCATCGAATCGAACAGGAGAAAGCGGTTCAACGCTTGTGGTGCGCGAGGAAAGCGCCCGTTGTATGATCGAGGACGAGGACGAAGGACGAGGACGAGAAGAATAAGGTTGTGGCCTGACCCCTGACCCCTGGACCCTGATCCCTGTACCATTCACGGCGTATACAACACGACGATAAGTTCGGTTTTCTGTGCGGACGGGTTTCGTAGATGATGGGGAATCGAGGCCTCGAAGTGAAGGCTCTCACCCCGCTTCATCGCGTGAAGATCTTCTCCCACCTTGATTTCCACCTCTCCCCGGAGCACATAGACGAACTCCTCGCCGTCGTGCTTGTATTCTATCATCTTGTGATCCCTTCGGGGATCGATCGTGATGCGGAAGGCCCGTAGGTGTTTCTGCTCAGCTCCGGGGGTGAGGGTCCGGTACGAGTAGTTCTGTGTTCTCTTTGTGTAGCTCTCCACCCGCCGCCGGTCGGCGCGCGCCCCATCCGCCATCGTCAGGAACGGGGCCGGATCCACCCGGTAGAGCTGTGCGAACCGCAGCAGCAGGGAGACGGAAGGCGTAGCCTGGCCTCCCTCGATTCCCTCCACGTCCTGGGAGGTCACCTCGAGCGCCCGGGCGACCTCCGCGATCTCGTATTCCCTCTGCTCGCGGAGATCCCGCACCCTCTTTCCCAGGCCGGTGATGGGCTGTCCGATCCCCTCCGGCTAGACCTCCTCCGGGGATTTGCCGTACTGCTCGATCAGGAGTTTCCGGAGCTTGCGGAGGAGCTCGGGCAGGATCTGTTTGACGTCCCCCACGATCCCGAGGTCGGCGCACGAGAAGATCGACGCCTTCGGGTCCCGGTTGACACCCACAATGTACCGGGATTGCTGGATGGCGGCCGTAAACTGGGTCGCCCCGGAGATGCCGAAGGCGAGCAGGACCTCGGGCGCGATCGTTCGGCCCGTCTGACCAATCATCCGCCCTTCGTCGACCCAGTGCGCGTGGACGGCCGGCCTCGTGGCTCCGACTTCGCCTTCGAGCAGCCCTGCAAGATCCCAGAGGGTTTGGAAACGGCTTTCACTGCCGATTCCCCGTCCTCCGCACACGACGAGGCGCGCATCCTCCATGGAGCGGTCCGGATCCGGATCCTTTTTCGCCCCGAGCCGTTTCACCCGCTCCTTGACCGACTTGCCGGGGAAGGGGACCTTTCGGATCTGAGGCGAGTTGCCGCCCTTCTCAGGGGGGTCGTCGATGTTGTCGAGCGTGGCGTCCGGCCGGACGGTCGCCATCTGAGGCCGTTTTTCCGGGGTCAGGATCTTTCCGTAGATCTGGTCCCCGAAGGCGGGTACCGTTTGGACCAGAAGCCCGGTTTGCGGATCGATGCCCAGGCGGATGCAATCCGCACAAAGGCCCGTATCCAGTCGGGCGGCCAGCCGGGGGGCCAGCTCCCGCCCGCAGTCATTCGAGAGGAAGAGGAAGATCTCCGGGCGTTCCTCACGGGCGAGGTGCGCCAGCGCTCCGGTGTAGGTCTCCTGCCGGTAGTGTTCCAGGCGCTGGTGGTCCATCAAGTAGATCAGGTCAGCCGGGCAGGCCCGAAAGAATTCGAGATGAGGCTCGAGACGGCTTCCCAGGAGAACGAGGGAGAGGGGCGCGGCCCGCTTCAGGGCAAGGCCCAGGGCTACGTCCAGGAGGGACGCAGTGGCCTTCTTCAGGGCCTCTGTCCGAACGTCCCCGAAAACCCAGACGCCCGCATGGCCCTCTTCTTGGGCCGGGCGCGTTGCTGTCTTCTTCCCCCGGTTTTCCACGGTGCCCTCAGCCTCCGAGCATGTTGCGTTTTACGAGGACGTCAAGGATCCGATCCGCGGCCTCTGCCGGCTTGGTCTGGATGATCTCCCCGGAACGGGGATGCTTCCAGATCGCATACTCGTCCGCCACCGTGGCAGATCCGGACCAGCCGATCCGGTCGGGATCCACCTCGAGGTCTTGCCTTGCCCAACGCACGACTTCCGGCTCGCCAAAGGCGCCCTCCACCGACCCGAGAGATAGGGGCCTCTCGGTCTGCATCTGTCCGGCCACTGTGATCAGGGCCGGCAGAGGCAGGAGCAGCCGTTCCCGGACCCCGTCCAGGGTCCGCTCCACGCGCAGGGTTCGCTCCTTCAAGGATGCCTTCACCACATAGGCCGCCATCGGCAGATCGAGGACCTCTGCCATTTGTGGCCCTACCTGAGCGGTGTCGCTGTCCAGGGTCCTTGCCCCGCACAGGATCAGCGAAACGCCGCCGAGCTTGCGGATACCGGCGGCCAGGGTATGAGCCGTTGCCAGCGTGTCCGCCCCTGCGAAGTCCGGGTCAGAGAGAAGGACCGCCCTGTCGACTCCGAAGGCCAGGGCCTCCCGGAGGGCTTCCTCCGCCTGCGGAGGGCCCATCGACAGGACCACGACCGTCCCGCCCTGCTTCTCCTTAAGGTCCACGGCAAGCTCGATGGCCCGGCGATCGTAAGGGTTCAGGATCCCCTCGGTCCTCGCCCGGTCGATCTGGAAGGCATCGCCCGTCCTCTTGAAGACAGGCTCCCGGGGGACCTGTTTGATGCAGACGACCCAGGTCGGTTTCATGGCTTGCTCGTCTCCTGCAGGTTCCTGGCGATCACCATGCGCTGTATCGCTGAGGTGCCCTCGTAGATCTCGGTCACACGGGCGTCCCGCCAGTAGCGCTCGATCGGGTAGCTCTTCGAATAGCCGTACCCTCCGTGGATCTGGACACCACGGGAGGCGGCTCGGCTGGCCGATTCGCTCGCGTACAGCTTGGCCATGGCCGACGCCGAGGAGAAGGGCCGTTTGTTGTCCCGCAGCCAGCCCGCCTGGTAGACGAGCAGACGAGCCGCTTCGATTTCGGTGGCCGTGTCCGCCAGCATGTTCTGGATCGATTGAAACCGGGTCAGCGGGGCCCCGAACTGAATTCTCTGCTGCGCGTATTCCAGCGAGACATCGAGGCTTGCCTGGGCGATGCCCAGGGCCTGCGAGGCGATCCCGATTCGGCCCACATCGAGGGTTTGAAGGGCGATCCGGACGCCGTCCCCGGGCCGGCCGAGCAGGTTTTCTTTCGGCACCGGGCAATCGGTCATGATCAGGGAAGAGACCGGGTTGGAGCGCATCCCGCAGAGGTCTTCGAGAGGGCCCACAGAGAAGCCGCGCATGCCGCGCTCCACGATCAGGGTGCTCAGGCCCCTCTTTCTGTCTTCCGGATCCGTGCGGGCCAGGATCACGGCCACGCCCGCGATCGCTCCGTTCGTGACCCAGATCTTGTTTCCGTTCAGGATGTAACGATCGCCGTCGAGGATTGCGGTTGTCTCGGTGGCAGAGGCGTCCGATCCAGCGTTCGGCTCGGTCACGCAGAACGAGCCGACACGGTCGCCGGAACACATGCCGGGAAGGATGCGCCGTTTCTGTTCATCCGTTCCGTAGGCCTCGATCGGATACAGGGATACGCTGTTGTGGACCGTAACGGCCAGGGTGATGCCCGCGCAGACCCGGGCGAGCTCTTCGATCGTGATGGCATAGCTGATCGTGTCCATCCCGACCCCGCCCCATTCCGGGGAGGCCTGAAGGCCGAACAGGTTCATGGCCTTCATGTCGTCCATCAGTTCCCAGGGGAACCGCGCCTGCTGATCGAGCTCGTGGGCAATCGGGCCGATCCGGCTCGTGGCAAACTCTCTTACCGTCCGGCGAATGACCCGCTGTTTTGGGCTGATCTCGAAGTCCACAACTGATCCCCTATTTAGTTCCGTTGGGCGGAGGCCTCTTCAAAGGCGACTACGATCGGGCGGACGCAGTCCTGAAACGTGATCGGAGTCCCCTCGAAGTCATCGAGGAGATGGTCCAGGAAGCCGGGCCGATACGGAACCCTGCGATAATCGAAATCCCCGGGCACGAGACTCACCTGCTCGCGTGCGAAGAACCTCTCAGAAGGGTTCTCTCGTCGAAGGACAGACTGAGGCAGGTTCAGGGCCCCCACGATGCGGCGAAATTTCTTGAAGGCGGAACGCAGCGAGAGGTAGCAGTCGGCCATCCTCTTTTTCGTCTCCAATTCCTGGCCGTCGAGAACGATCCAGTACTTCTCCGCCTCGGATCCGGGCCGCAATCGCCCGGGCAGAAGGGTCGTCAGGACGTACTCCGGGAACTGGTACAGGGGAATGTCCGCCTCCACTTCTTTTGCGAAGTTACGAACCGCCAGCGCCCCGAAGAAATGGGCCAGGCCGTGTTCCGGGTGACCCCCATGAAATCCCACCGCAAAGGCCACATCCGGCCTGAACTCGTACGCGGCTTCAGCCATGGACCTGCGGATCGGCTCGAAGAAGGCGATCACCTCGGACAGCCGCAAAGGGGCCCTCTTCAGCCTGGCCATGTTCCGGTAGATCTCGTTCTCCGAATAGCCGAAGAACCGGGCCTGGCGAGCGGCCACACCGGACGTTCCGAGGCTCTCCAAGGCCTCCGCCTTGCGGATGGCCGCGTATCGAACCGGATCCAGGTTCTCTGTCCGGGCCAGCCCGTCCCCGTTGGTCATGAAGACGACCCGAATCCGGTCTCTGAGCCGCTGAAGGATCCCGGAGCAGGCCAGCTCGTCATTCGGGTGCGCGAGCACCAGGAGTGGCCTCTCGCTTCTCGTCAAAATCTGTATGAATGATCCTCTGTTCACCGCTTCGACCCGCCTCTGTTTCGACTTTCGCAGCTCCATCCTGAAAAGCACCGAAACTCACATCCTAGGAGAAGCGCGCACCCCGGTCAAGAATACCGAAGGGATCAGGGAGCAGCAGGCGAAAGGTGAAAGGGAAAAGCAGGTATTAGGTATTAGCCGTTAGGTATTAGCCCACCCCTCTCCACCATGGTGCGCAGTCTGACGGGGGGCTCGGCTGGGAGCTAATACCTAATACCTAACAGCCAAAGGGCAAAGGCGGAAGGGAAGGAGTGATGCTGCTACACACAGTCATCGAGCAGGAGGCAATCGAACTCCTTGACCCTCTTGAAGGCAGCGTCGTTGCAAAGGAATCCGGTTGCCCCGGAACAGATCGCAGTGGCCGCTTGTATGGCATCCGGGGTCTTGAGACGATGGTCTGCCCTGAGCCTGGCGGCCGTGTCTGCAATTTCCACGTTGAGGTCGATCCACCTCAGATTCGGGTAGGTGGTGAGAAGAGCGAAGAACTTCAGGACCAGGTCATCCAGCTTCCTACGGTAGGGTTGAACGAGGATTTCGAGAAGCGTCAAGGTCGACGTGGTTGCTTTGATGCTGCCGTTCTCAATGGCTTCGAACACCGGGCCGCAAAGGCCGTGGTAACGGGGGTGCCGCTCAACGAAGTAGATGAAGACACTCGTATCGAGCGAAAGGAGGGGGTGCTCCTCAAGGAACTTGTACAACAAGGACTTGGTCACCAAGAACGCCGCTCCTTCTGGATGTGCCCCGGGCTGTAGACACCCTCTCCCAGGCCCGATACGGACTGGCGGTAGTTCTCGGGCTTGGGCATGATGATGGTGATCCCGCCCTTCACCACGACCAGGAGTTCATCCTTCCCCTTCAAGTGCATAGCCTCCCTGGCTTCCTTGGGGAGAACGATCTGATTCTTTGAGCTGAGTCTTACCACAGGCATGGCGTACCTCCCTCCAATCCTTGCTTTACTTTACTAGAAAATGTAAAGCGAGTCAAATTCGTGGATTTGACAGGGGGCAGGGCCCCGTGCCCGTGTGCGTGCCCGATGAACCGCGGCGCGCAGCATACGGTGGCTGGGCCCAATGATGCAATTGTTTAGGCAATTTGGGTATTAGGTATATTAGCCGTTAGGTATTAGCTCCCCACCATTGCCCCCGACAGGGTGGTTGGGGGTGGGCTAATACCTTATACCTAATA
>JAUWSZ010000496.1 GCA_030609865.1 bacterium
GATGAACCCTCTCCGTATCCTCGAGAACATCCCCGAAGGGGTGTTTGCCATAAACCAGGAGTGTCGCATCACTTATTTCAACCAGAGGGCAGAAGAGATTACGGGCTACAGCCAGGAACAGGCCCTGGGGAAGACGTGCCACGAGGTGTTTCGACCGGAAATCTGCCAGTCAACCTGTTCCATCAAGCAGTCCATGGCCACGGGCAAGGAATCGTTCGACCAGCAGGTCAACGTCTTGAACCGGTTCAACAGGCCGCTTTCGATCCGCATCCAGACCTCTCCACTGCGAGACGAGGGGGGGTGCATTGTGGGGGGGTTGCAGACTTTTCACGTGATCGATCGACCGGACGAAGAGATCCGGAAGGAACTGGTCCTCTTCGAACTCAGAAAGAAGATGGGCAAGGACCGCAGGCTTGCCCAGACCTTCGAGGTCTTGCCCGACTTGGCCAAGAGCGGCGCCCCTGTTCTGCTGCAGGGAGAACCCGGCACGGGCAAGAAGCTCCTGGCTGGGGCCATCCACAGACTCAGCGGGAGGGCATCCGGTCCGTTTTTCTATGTCTCCTGCAAGCAGAAGGCCGGCGAGGAACTCACCGAAGAGATCCTGGGCACCGGCTTCGACATGGAAGGGGATCATACACCCGAGGAAAAAGGAATCCTGGAGAAGGCGCACCGCGGCACGGTATTCCTCGATGGCATCGAGGCCCTGCCCTACTCCCTCCAGGTGAGTATCTTCAGGGCCATGGAAGAGGGGGTCTACATGCCTGTCGGCGCCACAACAGCCCTCGACTCGGATATACGCCTGATTGCCTCGACGGAGAGTGATCTAGAGGAAAAGGTCAAAGAAGGGACCTTCCGGGAGAACCTGTTTTACTGCTTGAACGTGTTCAAGATCCATGTCCCGCCCCTCCGGGACAGAAAGGAAGATATCCCCTTGCTTTCGAGGAACATCATCTGGCATCTGAGCCTGGAAGAAGGGAAGGAAGTCCACGAGATCAATGATGCAGCCATCCGGCTATTGCAGACCCACCCCTTCACCGACAATCTCCGGGAGCTGACGGCTATCCTCGAGCGTGCCTATCGATCCACCCGCCACGCAACCTTGAAGCCCGAAGACCTCCGGCCCTTGATGACGGGCCGCGGTGCCCGGACCGAAGAATCACCATCACCGCAGAAGGACCCGGGCAAGGCAGGAACAGAAGAAAGGCAGGCCATTCTGGCGGCACTGATGCGAAACCAGTGGAGCCGTAAACGAGCCGCCCGGGAATTGGGGATGGATCGAACCACGCTCTGGCGAAAGATGAAGCGAATGGGGATTCAGTCCGCGGTGCACGCGCCCAAAGAGGAAAACACCTAAGGCGGCTTGCGCCCGAGGCAGAATTGGGTATTAGGTATTAGGTATTGGCCCACCCCACTCCCCCTTGGCGGGTTTCTTGGCTGTGGGGCAATGGCGGGGAGCTAATACCTAATACCTAATACCTAACAGCCAATAGCCAAGAGACATTAGAGCCCAAGCAAATCGAGACGTGACAGGGGATAGCACAAACACTTCGCAGCAATAGAAAGGGAGGAAGAAGAAGATGCTCTGGTTACAGCTCCTGGTTTACCTGGCCGTCCTGGTCTTCGTCGTAGCCACGGCGGCAAGGATCTGGAAGTACGCAAGCACCCCCATGCACCTGCGGTGGGAACTCTATCCGGTGACCGCCGACCGGGAGAAGAAATACGGTGGATCCTACTACGAGGAGATGGAGTGGTGGAAGAATCTCCCGAAGAAAAACATCTTCCATGAGATGCTCGCCATGGGGGAGGAGATCCTCTTCCTGAAGGCCGTATACGAAAACAACCGCAGCCTCTGGGTTGCCTCCTACCCTTTTCATCTGGGGCTCTACAGCCTGGTGGGACTCATCGGCCTTCTCGTCGTCGGAGGCATTGCGGAAATGGCAGGCATCTCCGTCGCATTCGGCTCGTCCTCGTTCATCGGGGTGGTCCTGTACTGCCTGACCATGCTTGCCGGATACGTGGGCCTGACGCTCGCGCTGGCGGGTTGCATCGGCCTGCTCGCGAAGAGGATCAAGGATCCGATCCTGAAGTCCATGACCTCCCCTGCCGATTACTGCAACCTGGTCTACATCCTGGCGCTCCTGCTCGTTGCGGGGGCTTCCTGGCTTTTCGCAGACCCGACCTTTGCCGTGACCCGTCAGATTGCCCAGTCGATCTTGCGCTTTCAACCCATCCCCGAGACTTCGAGCATCGTCATGCTGGAGTTGATCCTGTTCTCGATCTTCCTCCTCTACATGCCCTTTACCCGAATGACCCACTTCTTTGCAAAGTACTTCACGTACCATCAGGTCCGGTGGGAGGACTCCCCTAACCTGCCGGGAGGCAAATGGGAAGGGAAGATCAAGGAAGTGTTGAACTATGGTGTCAGCTGGGAGGCACCTCATATCCAGTCTGGAAAGACCTGGGCGGAAGTCGCTACCGAATTTCCGCAGGAGGACAAGTCATGAAATCACGACAAGAAGTCAAGATAAGCGATCTCTCCAAGCCGGACGTACAGCTTGCCGAATTGGACCCGAGCGAATTCCTGAAGCTGCCGCCACCCTACGAGGACTGGGATGACGGCGAGATGCGGCAACTCACCGACGACCAAAAAACCCGGATCGAGCATTCCCTGGACGGCGTGACCGCCATCGGCATTCCAAAGCCCGCGACCCAGGAAGAAGCCGATAAGGTGGTCGCCAGCTTTCTCGAAGGCCTCAAGAAGCTTCTCACTAAGGAAGACAACTGGACGTTCTTGCAGCCTCTGTTGCTGTCGATGGAGAACTGTGTGAAGTGCCAGACGTGCAACGATGCCTGTCCTGTGTACACATCCAGCGGCAACCAAGAGATCTATCGCCCCACCTTTCGCGCTGAGGCACTCCGAAGAATCATCAACAAGTACCTGAAGCCCGGCGGCAAGATCCTCCCCAAGTTTCGGGGTAACGACATCGATCTGACCTGGGACACCCTCGCCCGCCTGGCCGAGCTTTCGTATCGATGTACGCTGTGCAGGCGATGCGCCCAGGTGTGTCCCATCGGCGTGGACAACGGGTTGATCACACGGGAGATCCGGAAGCTCTTCAGCCAACAGCTTGGCATCAACGTCGATGAACTCCACGGTTCCGGAACCGTCAAACAGCTCCAGGTCGGCTCTTCCACGGGCATGAACCCGACCGCCCTGATGGACATCATCGAATTCGCCGAAGAGGACATCGTCGAGAGAACCGGCCTGAACATCAAGATACCGATCGACAAGGAAGGGGCCGATTACCTCGTCATGCACAACGCAGGGGAGTTCCTTTCCTGGCCGGAAAACCTTCAGGCCTTTGCCATCATCTTCGAGATCGCGGGCGTGAGCTGGACGCTTTCGAGCGAGCAGGTCGGCTACGACTCGGTCAACTCCGGTCTCTTCTATGAGGACGTCATGCTTGCTCGCATTGCGTTGAAGCAGGCACAGATCGCCAAGGAACTCAAGGTCAAGTCGGTACTGCAAGGCGAGTGCGGACACGCCC
>JAUWSZ010000656.1 GCA_030609865.1 bacterium
GCCTATCGGCTCGGTCAGCGGGCCTCCCAGGTCGGCCTCGATTGGCCGGAGCCCAAATCGGTCCTGGCAAAGATCAGGGAAGAGATCGACGAACTCGAACAGGCTCTGGAGTGTGAATCCGAATTGCAGATCCGGGAAGAGATCGGCGACTCTCTCTTCTCCCTTGCCAACCTGGCTCGACACTTGAAGGAAAACCCGGAGGAGACGCTCCAGCAGACCAACGAAAAATTCCTGGCCCGGTTTCGGCTTCTCGAACAACGTGCACGGGCGGAAGGCAACGCCCTGGAAGACTTGCCGCCCGAAGAACTCGACCGCTTGTGGGAAGAGATCAAGCGGACCGGTTAACCGAGGAGGCCCTCCCTTGCTGCACTCTTTCCCCTGCCCCGTATGTGACGGCAACCGCTGGCACACCGTAGGCGACTTCCATTACGGCAGATCGGATGAACCCCCTTCGACCCTTGGCAACTTGCGGAAATATGTCCGCTTGCGCCGCAGGGTGCTGTTCGAGGTATGGTTTCCAGAGGCGGACGAGGTAGACCTCCGCACCGTGTTCTGTGGGGAGTGCGGGTTCGTGGCCTTTTCACCCCGCCCTTCCGAGGCGGACATCGATGCGAAGTATCGGTTCCTGCAGCGTGAGGAACGGGACATCGGCGGCCAGAAGCCCTCGGGCAAGGCGAGGAGACGGGACGCAAGACGAGCGGAGAGGATCTACAGGAGCGTTGTGCGCCACGCGGACAAGGGGTCCTTACGTGTGCTCGATTTTGGAGGGGGGAACGGAAAACTCCTCGTCTCCTTCCAACGGCGAGGGCATGCCTGTCACCTGGTGGACTATTCGCTCGAGCCTCTACCCGGAATCGAGAAAATCGGAGACACCCTGGAAGATCTGCCTGCCGAAAGCACGTACGACGTGATCCTCTGCAGCCACGTGATCGAGCATCTGGGCAATCCCCGACAAACGGTGCGCGATCTGGCCGTACGCTTGCGGGAAGGAGGGATTGTCTACGGCGAAGTCCCGATCGATGTCTGGGGAGGGGTCGACATTCGCTATGACCCGGTCACCCATGTGAACTTCTTCACGCCCCTTTCTTTTGAGCTGCTGTTCGCAAAGGAAGGGCTCGGGGTGCTCGAGAGCAGGCAAATCGGGGGGACGTACAGCGGAGGCAGGGTGCACGTAACCTTCGTGATTGCCCGGAAGGGCAAAGAGGTCCTCGAGGAGGCGTTGCCCCGGGGGCCCGGCCAGACCTTGAGGCTGCTCCATCCGACGATGTGGATGCGGATCCAGCGGGCCTGGCGCCTTCGGCGCGTTCCGAGAATCGCCGGGATCCTCCGACGAATCCTTCCACTACCGATTATTCTATTACAAACGCTTCTTGTTGTATTGCACCAGGCAAGTATGATATAATATGAACGTACCTGGTAGATATCACCCTAAGTTTTCTTTTTTCCTGACAATGACAAGCCGAATCTATGCCTGACCCACGAGTGCCCCGAAACGCCATGAAAGCACGAAACACGCTCTTCGCTATGGCGATGTCGGTCGCGATGCTCGCATGCGGAGAGTACGGTATGGAAGTGTGCAATTATTGCGAGCAGAGTAACCCGCTCAAGGCTTGTCAATCCGGCCTCGAGTGTGTTGACTACATGTGTGTGCGTCCCGGAGGGAATCGTCCTGGGGAATGCTGCGACCAAGGGGCAGCGGAATGCGCCGACGATTACTACTGCGTGTACCGAACATGTGCCGCATCTCCGATCTACCCCCCACCGAAAGAAGACCTTGAGACACTCTCCGACCCGTTCGCCTTGAATCCCGACACGCGGGTCATCCTCCCCGAGGATCCGGCCCCCACCGATCAGACCGCGGGCGACATCCTGCAGGCTCAGATCGAGGAATCCCATGGGATTCAACTGGCCGTGCAGGCCTACACAGAAGGGATCTCCCTCGAAAACGCCATCGTCCTCGGAACCGAGTCGTCAAACCCCGGAGTGCAAACCCTCGTGAGCCAGCTCGAGTTGACCATTCCCGCCGAAGGGGCCAACCCCGGAGAGAACTACGCGTTCGAGATCACCGGGAACCAGATTCTCGTGGCCGGCTTGGGCGATGCAGGGGTCCTTTACGGCTCCCAGGCCCTCAAGCAACTGATCAAGGGCGAGGCGGTGAAATCGCCGTCCGCCCCGCTCGATTCTAGGGTGGTCAAGGACTATCCGGATGCAGAGAGGCGGATGTTCACCCTGCTCCTCATGTTCTACTATGTGCCTTCCGACGGCGACGGGGATGGTGAGCCAGACCCATACAAGTTCACAGACATCCCTATCGACCTAGATATAGCTCGCGACTACCTTCATCACCTGAGCGAATTCCGCTTCAATACCGTCCTGTTCTCTCTGGCCGATATCGTTACGTGGACAAACCTCCCCCAACCGCAGAACACCGCCATCCCCGTCAGTGAGCTGATGGATCTGGTCAGCGAGGCGAACGCTTACGGCCTGGAAGTGATCCCCTTCCTAACGGGCTCCTCCTCCTCCCATGGCTGGATTGGAACCGAAGAGAACCCCGTGGAATACACCCAAGAGTACTCCATCGAATACGAAGAAACGAATCTCGCCATCTACAAGGATGTGCTGCAGGAAATCGTCGATGAATTCGCTCTTGTTCAACCCTTGCAGTACTTTCATGTCGGCATGGACGAGGATACGACCTTTGGCCCGAGGAGCTGGGACATGCACCGCCAGTGGGTCAACGAATCTTTCAGCCTGCTCACCTCAAACAATGTGAAAATGATGA
>JAUWSZ010000090.1 GCA_030609865.1 bacterium
GGATCTTTCTCAGATCGAGGCGGGCAGGATGGTCTACCGGGATACGGCCCTGTCCCTGGAGGAGGCGGTCCGCGAAACCGCAAGGATCCAGTTCCCATCTCTTTGTCAGAAATCCCTCCGGTTGCACCTGGATCTACCCCCCGATCTTCCTGACGTCCTTGCGGATCGGGACCGAACGAAACAGGTGATCGCAAACCTCCTGCACAACGCAATCAGCTTCTCTTTCAACGGAGGAGAAATCACCATCAGCGCGGAGGCTCTCCAGGACAAGGACTCCGGCAAGCCCACCGGATGGATCCTGGTCCGTGTGTCCGATCAGGGCGTCGGGATCGAGGAAAAGGACTTCACACTCATTTTTGAGAAGTTCAGCCCTGGGTCGGCGGATACGCTGAGGGAGAAACCAAAAGGTGCGGGCCTGGGCCTGCCCATCTGCAAGGAAATCATCACCCACTACGGCGGCAACATCTGGGTAGAGAGCATGAAGACCCAAGGCACCGCCTTCTTCTTCACCCTCCCTGCAGTCGATCCTTCCCTTCAGGACAGAAGCGCCGAAGCGCCTGATTGAAAGCAAAAGCAGGAAGGCTCCTATTCCTCGAGGACGTCTTCCAGGTCCTCGAGGAGGGTCTCGGCCTGGGTCTTGGGAACCTTCACGACGATTTCGGTGTGCTCTGAACAAGCGTAATACGTTGCGTCTTCCTTTTCATCCGTCCCTTCCCCTTTGTACAAGGTCAGGAACCCGATCTCCTTACTCGGGCCGAAAAAGGTAAGACTCAGCTCCTGTGAGGAGCCGGCGGGAGCGACACACCCTCCGCCCTCTCCGTCGACCGGCATGCCGACGTAGTCTGTGGGACGCAGGGTGGAGAGTCTTCGGATCCAGTTTCGGTAAAGGACCTTTGCCTCCTCAGGGGAGCGGCTGTCCGCCCACCCCAGTTCTTTGCCTTCCTCGGAAATCTGCTGCACCAGTTCCTTTTCCCTCTGGCCCGAGCGCAACCGGACCCGAGCAACCTCTTTCGTCCTGAAGGCATGGAGAGACCGTTCCATGAAGCGGCTCTTGGGGCGAAGCAAATCCCGAAGACCCTGCCCTGCCACCAGGAAGATCTCGCCCGTCTCGTCGTCGGCCACGTACCGGTCCCTGGGCCCGAAGGTCGCCCCCCCGAGACGGAACCTGCGCGACCCCGAGGCCTGCTCGATGGCGAGGGACTCGACCGATTCGGTCAGGCCGAACTCCTCTTGCTTCCCTGCTTCCAGCTTGCCCAGTGAGCGGAGGGCCTTCCAGGGACAGAACTTGTCCATCCCGGCTTCCAGCCTGTCGTTCGCCTTGAAGACCTCGATCACGGGCGAGACCTCAGACGAGGCCCGGGCGATTTCCACCCACCAGGAGGACTCCCCGGAATACCGGCTCTTCTTCTTCGAGAAGGTCACGGTCTGATCCTTGGCCTCGTAGCTGAGTTCGAGGATGCCGCCCTTCTTGCACGGAAGGACCGTCACCTTGTCGCCCGGTTTCTTCGGTTCTTGAACCCAGGTGAGGTAGGCAAGGGCAAGGCAACCCAGAAGGATTCCAAGGTAGAGAACGAGGGAAACACGCTTCATCCCGTCTTGCCCCTTCGTGTCTGTCTCAGCCGAAATCGGTTACAGACAACCCCAATGCCCAGGACGAGCAAGGGCACGGCAAAGATCGTCGTGTAGAACCAGACCACGTCCTCTTCCTTCGTGTGCATGATCCGCACATCCTCTTCCATGCCCACCGACCCGAGCAGTTGCTCCTCTTCGAACAACCACTTCAGGCCATCCTCGAAGAGAAAGTAGTTGCCCAGGTTGCCGATCACCTGGTCGGACAGGGCATCGGCGTCGGCAAGCACGATCAAGCGCATCTGCTCCCTGGGCGGTTCCTCCGTCTCTAGATCCGGAGCGTCCTCTGCCGGTTCCGTGTCGTTTCGGCGCACGTCGGCCGTGACGGCTGCTCCGAGATCGTAGGTCTTCTTCTTCTCTTCCGGGCTGTCCTGTTCCAGGTTCCGGTTCTCGTCCGCCCAGGTCATGGGCATACTGCGCAGCGTCATCACGATCCTGGCTTCGGGTTTCGGATCCTCGAGCTTCTCCAGGTAGCCCGACCCGATGAGCACCACGGCCAGCCTGGACGCGTTCTGGCTCAGGGTGTTCACCGAGGGGTGGGAAGAGGTGCGGTTCGTGAAGAGGTTGTAACGGTCCGCCTTCTTGTGGGAGGCCCGCATGAAGTACCGCTCGTTGGCCAGCGGGGTTGCCTGAAAGCGAAGACCGAAGTCCTCGAGGAGGCCGGCGATGTTGCTCGAATTCTCCGGGTCCAGGGCCATCCACATCCGCCCTCCCCCCTCCAGGTACCGTCGGAGGGCGTCCAACTCTTCCGGCAGGAAGTCCTCGGTGGGGTCGACCACCAGCAGCAGGGAGGCATCCTCGGGCACGTCGGCACCCAGGCCCTGCCCGAGCCCCAGGGGCTTCACCTCGAAATTCTGCTTCCGGAGGATCTTCTTCAGGCCCGTGACCGGGTGCCGGGGCTCCTGCCCCCCCTTCCACTCGTAGGGACGTTCCCCGTGGCCGGTCGTGAGATAGGCGATCCTCTTGTCGGCCACGAGCTTGAGGAACTTGTTCTGGAACTCCTCATCCACCTTGGCGAGCTTGCCCCGGGCCTCTCCCATCTCGGCCCCGATACGCACCACCTCTTTCTTGTCGCCGTACCGGTACACGAGGCTGCCGTTCTGGCGGGCGCCCAACTCCTTGGCCAGCTTCGGCTCCATGACGTGATCATACACATGGATCCGCATCAGGTCCGACCGGCTGGCCAGTTCCTCGAAATAGCCCGACAGCTCCTCCAGGACCTCGTTTGCCTCCGGGTAGAACAGGAAAACCTCGAAGGGCTCGTTCAGGTTCGCCACGAGCCTGCGGGCGTCTTCGCTCGGGCTGGAGGTTCTCTGAAAGGACATGTCCCATTTCCGGTTGTGGGCATTGCCGACGTAGTTGAGGAGAAACAGGCTCGCAACCAGCCAGGCGACCGCCAGCCCGCTTCCGGCGGAAAAGGCGACCCGCCTGCGCTCGATCCGGGGCGCCCGGGCCATCGAGGCGGAGGAAATCTCCATGAAGAGGAGCGGAAGGACCGAACTCAACCAGACCATCGGCCAGAGAACCTGCAGAATCCCCTGGTACCGATCCACGAGCGGCGCCCCCGCCATCCACGGAAACGCCTTTTCCCGGATCGTCTCCAACTGCGCAGCGTAGAGGGCAAGGGCAATGATTCCGCCTAGGTAGCTCGCCAGAATCATCCCCTCCACGGACCTGCGATCCCCCCGGCTTCGGGCCCAGTTCAGGGCACGGGCAAACACGGCCCAGAGGAGACCGGCGGCCCCCAGCCCGTCCAGGAGGAGCCGGGTGCTCAGGGGGGAGCCGACCAGCCGCTCCCCCACGTAGACGAGGACCATGCCCACCAGATAGGGGACCGTACAGGCCAGACCCGGGATGAGCCAGTCGCTCTTCGTTTCGTTGCCTTCTATCGCCATCGCCGTGCCTCGATGACCCTCGTTGAGACCATGAGGAAGAACCAGGTCACAGAAAGATAGTAGATCAGGTCGCGGGTGTTGACTGTCCCTTTCATGAACGGGAAGAAGTGCTTGTTGTGCAGCGCGAGGTAGCTGAATATGCCGGACAGCGGTGGCTCCGTCACGCTTGCCAGGAGCCAGAAGAGCAGCATGGCAACCAGGATGGCCGCGGAGATGATGGCGGCAATGATCTGGCTCTGGGCCAGAGAGGAGCCGAACATCCCTATCGCGAGAGCGGCCGAGCCGAGGCAGAGGAGGCCCACGTAGCCGCCGAAGATATGCCCCACGGAGACCTTTCCGTTCACGAGGATCAGCAACGGCATGTACAGGGTGAGCAGGGTGAGGAGGCAGAGGAACAGGAAGGCGGACAGGAACTTGCCGAGCACGACCTGGGAATCCATCACCGGGGAGGTGGTGTACAGGACCATCGTGCCCATCTGCCTCTCTTCGGCCAGCAATCGCATCGTCAGGAAGATGCTGGCGATCATCGTGGTGCCGCTCGAGAAGTAGAAGAACTGTCGCAGGACTTCGGCCGAGTATTTGGAGCCCCCGCCGATGGCGTACACATTGAAGAGCAATCCGTCGACGAGCAGCACGACGGCAAGGATGATGGTTCCCATGTACGATCGGAAATAGGCCCCGAATTCCCTGCACAGGACGAGCCAGACGACTCTCACGAAGGCTTCTCCTCTTTCTGCATCAGTCGCAGGAAGGTGTTCTCCAGATCGAGGTCCGTCCGCGCCATTTCGAGCAGGCCCAATCCACGGCTCGCCAGCTTCAGGCTGATCGTCTCCCGAATGTCCTCAGAAAGGCTCGCGACGAAGCTGGTCCGACCGCCCTCCTCCCTGACCCATTCGATCTCTTCGACTTCCGGCAGGCCCTGCAGGCATTCTTCGATCTCGGACCGTGCACCCCGGGCCTGCATGCGAACCCGGACCTTCCGGGTGAACTGTTGCGCGAGTTCCTCCTCCGGGCCTTCCCCGATGATTTCGCCCTCCTGGATCATCAGGATCCGGTCGCAGATCTGGCTGATCTCGGGCAGGAGATGGCTGGACAGGATCACGGTGTGGTTCCCTCGCAGGGACCGGATGAGTTGACGCATCTCGACGATTTGTACGGGGTCCAGGCCGGAGGCGGGCTCGTCGAGCAGCAGGAGCTGCGGCTCGTGGAGCAGGGCCATGGCGATGGCCACGCGCTGCCTGTACCCGAAGGAGAGATGGCCGATCACTTCGTCGCGCACGTCCGCGATCGCGGTCTCTGCCTCGATCTCGGGCAGGCGGTCCCGCAGTCTCCTGCGGTTCATGCCCTTCAACCGGCCCACGAACCGGAGGTAGGACCTCACCTTCATGTCGCCATACAGGGGCGGGGTCTCGGGAAGAAAGCTCAAGTTCTTCTTGACCTCGTGAGGCTCCTGGAGGAGGTCGACTCCGTCGATCGTCACCCGGCCGGCCGTGGGCAGAAGGTTGCCCGCCAGGATGCGCAACAGGGTGGTCTTCCCGGAGCCGTTCAGGCCGAGGAGCCCGATGATTTCTCCCTGTTCGATCCGGAAGCTTACCTGGTTCACGGCCCTCCTGGGACCGTAATATTTGGTAAGGCCTTCCACGGCCAGCATGGGCAATCCCCTTCGATTCGGACAGATAGAAGCGAAATAATACGAGCCCGTCTTTTTCCTGTCAAGACGATCGCTAGCCGGCGGCTAATTGGGGATGAGGACGCCCGCCCCGTCGATCCGGCTTTCCTTCAGGGCGATCAAGGCCTCGTTCGTGCAATACCGTCGCTTTCATGGTTTGCATTATGTCGAATGCGTACTCCGGGACCGAGCGATGGAAATCAATCCCTGGGCTTGGCCAACTGCGCGTCCGGGAGCATCTCGTCCCGCAGGGTGGACACCGTCCGGTCCATGTCGGGATACACAGAACGTTCGGCCAAGAGAATACATCTTGACGCATAACGTTATCCGTTATACCCTGAATCTATGATAGAGAGAAGTGCAAGCAGACCGAGAGAGTGTTCCGGCGCGAGTATTCTCGCAAGCTACCTGCCTCGATTCAGAGGCTCGCCTTCCGAAAGCTTCGAATGCTTAGCCGGAGTTCAACGCTTGACGATCTCCGGGTTCCTCCAGGAAATCGACTCGAAGTTTTGTCCGGCAATCGGAAGGGGCAACACAGCATACGAATAAACGACCAATGGAGAATCTGCTTCGTCTGGCGAAACGGAAACGCCTATGACGTAGAGATTGTCGACTACCACAAGGGGTAAATCATGAGCAAGATCCCTCCAGTACATCCTGGCGAAATTCTACATGAGGAGTTTCTCAAGCCGCTGGCCATCAGCCAGAATCAGCTTGGCAATGATCTAGGCGTCTCCCCACGCAGAATCAACGAAATTGTGCACGGGCGGCGCAGTGTCACGGCCGACACGGCGCTCAGACTCGCCAGGTACTTCGGAAATTCGGCTAGTTTCTGGCTGGGTCTCCAAATGGACTACGATCTGGATGTTGCCGAGGACGCCTTGGCGTCCCGCATCAAGAAGGAAGTCCGGCAGATTGATGTCGCATAGACCTGGGCCAACAACCGCATGGACACCGACCGCGCCGGAGAGTGAGGCCTCGTGGAACGGCCTCTGAGATCGGTGGCACGACGGAGCATGCGGAACATCCGGAGACTACCATTTGCTGTGAGGAAATGTTGAGAAGAAAGCCAGACCTTATTGATGAACTTGAGCGCGTTCTATCACGAGTCGGCTGGAAGTTCTCTGGCACAACTCTTTTACAAGATATAGGTTGGGGCACATCAGACATTAACCCCTTGGCTTCCAATCTAGACGGTTCATTGAATCAAGCTGCCTTTGTTATGCAAAAGTTGAGATCAAGCATGGGTGATGTTCATGGTACCAAACCAGTTATCTCTGCGCTTGTTTATGACTCCATTAAGTGGTCATTGCTATTGCTAAGAATTTTGGTAGCTCGTAAAGGCTTCTAACAATCGCATGCACTCGGACAGCAAAAAGCGCCGCTCGTTCCTCGCTCGGCTTTTTGCTGCCGGTGATGCGAAGCGGTCGGAAAAAATAGCCTACTACAAGAAACATGGGAACTGAAGAGCAATGGAACTGACAACCTCAATCTTCGCTTTAGTGAAGGAATTGGGTGATTTTTCCTACGAGTTGTCTGCTTTGGACCGCGTTTGGAATATCCTGTTTCCGGACAAGGGAGAAAAATGGCATCACCTGCATGTCAATAAGTACAAGCACACCTTCTACATCACCCATGTTGACGGTGATGGTGGCAGTCTAGAGGTAGAGCAGAAAAAGGGCGTGCGAGCAATGAACTCCATGGGAGCCCCTTCTCATTCAGTTGAAAACCATGGTCAACTGGCTACGATTTGGGAAACACTAATCGATTCAGCGCGCAAATGGCTGAAAGTTGCCCAAAAGGACTGGATAAAGGCCAACAAACGAATTCAGGTCGAGTACCCTTTACATCACAGATACGGTGTCGCCCCCAATGCTATCATCCGCGCCTCGCTCCCTGATGTTTACCGACTGTATAAGGAACTGGGCAAGGACAGGACCTGGAAGCTTGTGCGTCTGGTCGAAGATGGTTTTTTCTTCAAAACGGAGAACACGGAAGTCTCTTCCATGACAGCGGCTGATTATTTCCAGTATTGCAGAATCGCCTATATAGCTGGAAAGCGCAAAGAGGAGACTGTAGATGAATCTTTGTCCGGTCGAGAGATGTATAGCCGATATGCCGATGGCCGGCACGAAGGGCTTCTGGACATTGATCCAGCTTCCGAGCAGGAGTTTGCCGATTGGATTGACGGCAAGCATCCCAAAAAAGGAGTGGGTGGGCACCCGTGGGAGATTAAGCGAGGGGGCAACACAACGCACATAGCCCTTACCGTTTCGCGCCCGTCCTCAAACC
>JAUWSZ010000075.1 GCA_030609865.1 bacterium
CGAGTCCATCACGCAATACCCCTATTTTGAGGACCACAGCCGTGAGATCTTCGAGATGGTCCTGGAGACGGCCGAAAAGATGGGCAGGGACCTGCTCCATCCCTACTTCGTAGAGATGGACAGGAACCCGCCGGAGTTCGTGGACGGCAAGGTGAGGGTCCTGCCCATGGTCCGGACCCTGATGAAGGAATGCGGCGAGGGAGGCTGGATCGGTGCCCATGCCACTTACGAAAGGGGCGGACAGCAGATGCCGACGCAGGTCATGAATGCTTTCCGCTTCATCTTCTGCGCGGCAAACTACTCCGCAAGCGTCTACCCTTTCCTGACCGGCGGCGCAGCCCAGCTGATCGATAGTTTCGGTTCAGAGGAACTGATCGAGACCTACGTCCCGAAGATGTTCAGTGGTGAGTGGCAGGGCACCATGGCCCTGACCGAGCCCCAGGCAGGGAGTTCCCTGACCGACCTGACGACCACGGCCGAACCGACGGACGAGGGGTACTACAAGATCAAGGGGCAGAAGATCTTCATCTCCGCCGCGGATCACGACGGCGTGGACAACATCGTCAACCTGCTCCTGGCAAAGATCAAGGGAGCCCCCCTGGGCGTGAAGGGCATTTCCATGTTTGTCGTACCTCAGAAGCGAATCGGGGCAGACGGAGACCTCGAGGACAACGACCTCCTCACTACCGGCATCTATCACAAACTGGGGTACCGGGGTTCGCCCATCACGCAGTTGAGCCTGGGGGAGGGCGACGACTGCCGCGGCTGGCTCGTGGGAGAACCCCACAAGGGTCTTCGATACATGTTCCAGCTGATGAACGAGGCCAGGATCGACGTGGGCATGAGTGCCGCCGCGATCGCCTCGGCCGCCTACTACGCATCCCTCCAGTACACCCGGGAGCGCCCCCAGGGAAGGCCCATCACCTCCAAGGACCCGACCCAGCCCCAGGTGCCGATCATCGAACACGCGGATGTGAAGCGTATGCTCCTCTTCCAGCGCGCCGTGGTCGAGGGTTCCATGTCGCTGATCTTCCAGTGCGCCAAGTACGTCGACCTCTCACACGTGCTCGATGGAGAAGAGAAGGAACGCTGCGAACTGCTCCTCGACCTGCTGACGCCCGCCGCCAAGAGCTACCCCTCCGAGATGGGCAGCCTGTCGGTGAGCGCCGGCCTCCAGTGCCTGGGAGGCTATGGATACTGCGACGAGTTTCCCCTCGAGCAACACTACCGTGACATGCGCATCCACCCGATCCACGAGGGCACGACCGGGATCCAGGGAATGGACCTGCTCGGCCGAAAGGTCGTGATGAAGGACGGCAAGGCCTTCATGCTGTATCTCCAGGAGTTGGAGCAGACGATCGAGGAGGCCCGGACCCTCGAGCCCCTGGTACGGCACGCGGACGCACTGGAAGGGGCCATCGGAACGCTCAAGGAGGTGACCAGCCACTTGACGGACATTGCCGCGGAGGGGAAGATCGATCTCTTCCTGGCGGATGCGACCCTCTACCTGGAACTCTTCGGAATCATCGCCATCGCCTGGCAGTGGCTCGTGCAGGCCATCAAGGCCCGGAAGGCGCTCGAAGAAGACCCCATCGAGTCGGAACGCAATTTCTACACGGGCAAGCTCTACACCTGCCGGTACTTCTTCGCCTACGAGCTGCCGAAGATCGAGGGACTTGCCATGCGGCTCAAGGCGAGCGATGGGCTTACCGTAGAAATGAAAGAGACCTACTTCTCTGATTAGGCTTCCTTGGAACTCCTAACACAGGGAGGGACGGGCATGCCGAACCTTGAACTCGTCCACAAGAAGGACATCACCCCCTTCCGCCGTCTCGCGATCGGCACCTGGCGGACCGCATACGACCCGTCCGTGTACGGGACGATGCACATCCACATGGACCGGGCGACGGCCTACATCGAGGCCTTTCGCCAGAAGACCGGCGTCCGGCTGACGGTAAGCCATCTCGTGGCCCGTGCCGCTGCCGAGGCCTTGAAGAAGATGCCTGACGCGAATGCCCTCTTGCGCTTCAACCGTGTCTACCTGCGCAAGCGCATCGGGGTCTTCTTTCAGGTTGTCCTCCGGGAGGAGAAAACCGGCAAGCTCGACCTCTCCGGGGCCACCCTTTTCGACGTGGAAGACAAGTCCCTGTCTCAAATCGTCGCAGAGTTGGATGATAAGGTGAAGACTGTCCGGAAGTGGACGTACAAGGCACTCTAGAAGACTCGGAAGTCCTTTCAATTCGTGCCTCTCGTCCTGATGAACTGCGTCCTCCGGCTCGTGAGCTTTCTCGCTTACACCCTCAACCTGGATCTCACCTCCCTCGGCATGCCGAAAGACCCGTTCGGTTCGATCATGATCACAAACATAGGCGTCCTCGGGCTGGAGGCCGCCTATGTCCCGCTGGTCCCGTATTCTCGCGTCCCCATCCTGCTGGCCCTCGGTGCAGTCAAGGAGGTGCCCGCCGTTGTCGAAGGCGAGATCAAGATCGTCAAGGTCCTGGACATCAACGCAACGTTCGACCATCGCATCATGGAGGGGGCCCAGGCCGCCCGTATGGCAGGCGTGATTCGGGCTTGGCTGGAGGATCCCGAGGGGCATTTCGGGCCCATACCGGAAGCTTGAGAGGGTTATGAAAATCCACATCTGTGACACGAGCCTTATACCGGCCCATGCCTGTTGCGGAGGCTTCATGTGGCCGGAAGAGATTCAAGTGCTCTGCGGCAAGACGGTGCCCTTTCAACCCGTCAAGGTGGAGTCACTCGATTCGGATGAGGAGAAGTTCTGCCGGGCGTGCCTCCACACCTTGAGGACTCGCTCCGCAAGACATTACGAGTCTATCTGCACGATTGCCGGTTAAGGGCCCTAAGGATGAGGAACTCGATGACCGACAGGGCTCGATGCGGGCAAGGCATGATTCTCTTGCTGAGTCTCTGCCTCCTTTTGTTCCTGCCTGCATCCCTGTTGGGGTCCCGGAGCGGGGTTCAATGCAGCTCCTGCGGGAGCTTCATCAGCCTGGCAGAGGAACAGGGAACGTTCCTCTGCGGCTGCGGGCACGAAACCGACCTCGCTGCGATTCGGGCAACAAAGGCCGCACATCTTGAGGCTTTTCGGTCCGTCCCCCCCTCCGAGGCCGATCAGCAGGGCTGCCTGGGTTGCCACCAGGGGATCGAAGTCATCCATCCCAGAATGGCCTTCATTCGGTCGATCGGCGGGAAGGGAAAGGGGTGCGTGATCTGCCACGAGGGGGATGCCGAGGCGAGCGAAAGATCCGCGGCTCACAAGGCCCTGGTCCCCAATCCCGGGAACATGTGGATCGTGGCCCAGTACAAGGGCTGCGGCAAGTGCCACAGCCGGAAGGCCACCGTGATGAAGGTCACGAGCTTCGCGAGCGATCCCCTCGGGCAGGACCATCACGTGTACCGTGTGGAACGAAGCCTGATGAGCACGACCATGGGGATCCTCTCGAATACGCTCTCTGCGAACGGACTGCTGCCGATCGGAGTGCGCAAGTACGCAAACCTTACCCTGGAAGACCCCCTGACCTCGGTTCCGGTGGCCGGCACGAAGACCTACAAGACCTGGGTCGCTCGAGCGATCCGGGACGGGGCCATCGATTCTCTTTCACGTGTGGAAAGGCTCGTCACGTACCCGGAGGCGGTGAAGCTGTGGGGCGAGCCGGCAGCCATGATGGTGGACTACTACAGGAAGGAATGCGCCCGCTGTCACGTATGGACCGATGGCGCCAAGCACCGCGGCGACCGGCGGGCCGGCGGGTGCTCGGCCTGCCACGTTCTCTACAGCAACGATGCCTATTACGAAGGCAGCGATCCGACCATCCTCGACGAGGAGGCGGATCGCCCGCTGCGCCACCGAATCGTGAGCAAGATCCCCTCCGTACAGTGCACGCGCTGCCACACCCGGGGAAAGCGCATCGGCACATCCTTCGTGGGCATCATGGAGTTTCCTTACCTCTCCCCGTGGCGGGAAGATGGGACGGGGCAAAGGAAGCTGCACAAGAAGCGCTACTTCCACGTGGGCCCGGACGTGCATTTCGAGAGAGGCATCGATTGCGGGGATTGTCACACCTCGGTCGACGGGCACGGCGACGGCAACATCTATCCAACCACGGACCACGCCGTGGAGATCGAGTGTGAGGATTGCCACGGCACGCCGACCCGGTATCCATGGGAACTGCCCGTGGGTTATGGGGATGCCCTGCAGTTGGGCAAGGCGCCTCGCGGTATCCTCCCCGCAAACGGAAAAGAACACCTCCTGACGGCCCGGGGAAACCCGTTCGGCAACGTGGTGCGGAAAGGGAAAGACGTACTCGTGACGGATTCGAGGGGCGAGGTACACAAGGTGCCCCTGGCCAGAGCCGTTGTCAGCGATCCGGGAACAGAGAACCTGCGAGCCCGCGTGGCCATGGCATCCGTGCCCCATACGAACAGCTTGGAATGCTACAGCTGTCACGCCGTCTGGGTGCCTCAATGCTACGGTTGTCATCTCAAGGAGGACTTCTCCGGACGGACCACAGGAGGCGTGAAGACGCAGCGCGACTGGCTCGCCTCTACGCATACCCACGACCCGGTCGGCCGCACCGGGAACGTCTCGACGCCCGGAAGACTCGTCGAGACCCGGAGCTATCTGCGCTGGGAACGCCCGGCCCTTGCACGGAACAAGGAACAGAGGATCAGTCCGGTTACGACGGGCTGCCAGGTCATGGCCACCTTTGTCGACGAGGACGGGGAGGTCATAGCCCTCAACCAGCCGTTCACTTCGTCCCTGGAGCTGTATGGAATCGCGATGAACCCGGCGCAACCCCACACAATCTCTGGAAACGCACGCACGTGCGAGAGCTGTCACGCAGATCCAAAGGCCCTGGGCTACGGAATCGACGGCGGAAGGTTCGGCAATCTGGCGCAGGCTCACGAAGGCGACATCCCGGGTGCCGAGCGGACCGAGGCCCAGATTCCGGCCATCTCGTTTCCGTACGATCTAAGCACACTGGTCACCCGGAAAGGCGAGCAGGTCCAGACGATGACCTACCAGAACGTCCGCCCCATGGACAATCCGGAGCGGCACCTCGTCGAGCGGGAAGGCCTCTGCATCGGGTGCCACCAGCTGTACGGCCGCCCGGAGTGGGACGCCCTGCGCGAACGGATCGGGCCCGCAAGGACGACCCGGGAACACGCAGAGAGGATGTCAGAGGCGATTCGGGCCCTGATGGCAATCGAAAAACGAACGATCGACTCGGAGTAGACATGGTTTCCTCCGTCCTATCCGTCCTTTGGCTGCTGTGCGGTCTTCTCGCGGTCTTGACGATGATGTCTCTGTTGGGGCGGGTCGGCAAGAGCGAAGGAGGGGCCCGGCATCTGCGAACGGCCCATCGCACAGTCGGATGGTGCTTTACTGTAGGGTACGTTGCCTTCCTCGTGAGCATGATCCCGAAGCTCGCGTCGAACGGGCCGCTTCTGCCCACACCCCTCGTCACGCACGCCACGCTGGGCCTCCTGCTGTTCCCCCTGCTGCTGGTCAAGCATCTGGTCGTGCGTGTCTTCAAGAAGTACTTCCCGGCCCTCCCGTATCTCGGTGTGATCCTCTTCACGATTGCCTTCGTCGTCGTGGGCTTCACCGGCCTGCAACGGATGGTGCTCTGGGCCGAAGGGCCGATGGTCACGATCCAATCGGGAGACGCACAACGGACGGTCAGCGCTGCTGTGGGACGAGACCTTCTACAGGGCAAGTGCGCCCGGTGCCATTCCCTCAAGCCAGCCTACTTGTACCGCAAGTCAGAGGAGGAATGGCGATTGACGGTCAACCGGATGGGGACGAAAGACCCCGGACTCATGACAGAATGCCAGGCCGATTCCATCGTGGGGTATCTTGCAAGCGAATTGGGTCCTGTGGATTGAGAGGAGGTATTCGATTTTTTCAGACAATCGTATCACCACACGGGCCAAGAAACATGCGTTCTCGCTGTTGTCCGTTTCGCTGCTCGCCCTGCTGGCCGGATGCGCGGCCCATCGGACGCATCTGAACGTGGAATCTCCTTACAAAGACCCTGCCACCCTGCAGAAGGGCCAGATCCTTCACCTGGCATCGGGACAGATCGTCTCCGAGCCGCAACTCCTCGAATACCTGTGCCGCTACCGGGTCATCTACGTCGGCGAGACCCACGACAGCCTGGACGACCACGCCGTTCAGTTCACCGTATTCCAAGGCCTTCACGAGAGATCCCCCAAGAACCTGGCCCTCGGGCTCGAGATGCTGCCCAGGGACACGCAGGCCGACCTGGATGCATACGTCGAGGGAGAGATGGATGAAGAGGCGTTTGAGCAGATATGGATCAGGCATTGGGGACACACCTTCCCCTATTACCAGAAGATCCTGCGGTACGCTCGTGAGCATCGGATCAAGGCACTGGCTCTCAACGCGGATGACGACCTGAAGGAGGCGGTCCGCCGGAAGCCGGTCGAAGAGATCGAACCCGATCTTGCAGACCGTCTTCCTGAGATGGATCTGAACGACCCCCATCACCGGGCCGCGATCATGGCGATCTTCGAGGCTCACCACATGGGTCCGCGGGATACGGAAGCATTCTATCGAGTTCAGGTTCTCTGGGACGAGGCCATGGCCCAGACGGCAGCCGAATACCTCGAGAGTCCGGACGGACAGGGAAAACAGCTTGTTGTTCTCGCCGGAGGCCATCACGTTCGTTATGGCTACGGGATTCCAAGGAGGCTGTTCCGAAGAATCCCTCTCCCCTTCGTCATCGTCCTCCCGCTCGCCGTGGAAATACCCGAGAACAAGCAGGTCCGGATGATGGACGTGGAGACGCCGACTCTCCCGATGCCCCCGGGGGATTTTCTCTGGGCGGTTGGCTACACGGATCTGGAAGACCTGAAGAAAGCTCCCAATCCCTGAGAGAAGGAGGTGTCAGGAGCCTTTTTCCAAAAGAAAGGGACAAAGCCAGGCCGGAATTGTCATTTTTCTCTTGACAACCGAGCAATTTCGTAACTAAATCAATATCATAACTAAATCATGATGAGGACTCGGTCAAACCCCAGGAAAAGGAGACGGATATGGCGGACAAGGTCACGAGGCTAGCCTTCACAGAGAGAACCCTCCAGAGATGGAAGATGATCCAGATCATCGCCCTCCTCCCCCTCTTCGTGTCGGTAGTCCTCATGCTCTATTTCAAGGGCTCCATGCTGGGGACCATCGTATTCTTCATGGTTCTGATCGTGGGGGTTGTACTGCCGCAGATCTGTCGCAACGTGATCGAATCCCACCTCATTCTCCTGGAAGAGATCGAGAGCCTGCGAAAAGAGATAGCGAAATAGGATTCAGGCCGCATAGGTTTCGAGAAGATAACGCTTGATATCGGCAGATTCGAACATCTCCGTCCCGGTATTCGGATCGATCAGGTAGGGGACCATCATCTTCCCGGACCGCTCGACAAAGGCAGCTCGGCTCGGGCTTCCTTTGGCCACATTGTGGAGCACGTAGGGTGTTTCGAGGCTGCACAGGACCTCCCGGACGATACGACAGTAGGGTGATGCTTCGAAGTTGTACAACTCGAGCGGCTGATCCGGCTTCCGCGAGGGGGTGTAGCGCATGCCCTTGGTCCCCCGAAGAGGGATCCCGATCGAAGATGTGAGGAGATAGACGGGGCCCCCGGCGTACAGGAAGGGGACCGGACCCTTTCCATACTGCTCGAAGAGGTAACGTACGATCTCATCCGATTCGTACATGTTCTCCCCGGTGTTCGGGTCCTTCAGAAAGGGAAACTGTGTCTTCCCCCCCTCTTCCCCGACCTTCGGCCGATAGGTTGGCCCTCCCTTGGGGCAAGGGTAGACCACCGCATCCAGGTCCAAGAACGTGAGTGCCTCCCGTACCTTTCGGCAGAAGGGGCATGCCTCGAACTCGTACAGTTCAAGGAGTTGCTCCGGCCGCTTCCCCAGTGGACCCGCCTTCAGTCCCGCGCCCAGCCTGGCTACCGAGAGGGCAAGGGCGCTGGCCACATCGATCGCTCTTTGCATACCCATCCTTCTTCGTTCACTCTCCCATTTTTTTTTCGAGCCGCCTGAGGTTGGCCCTTAGGCGATCGTCGTTCGGCC
>JAUWSZ010000448.1 GCA_030609865.1 bacterium
AAGTACAGGGACCTTCGGCCGGACCTGGAGGGGGACCAGTACATCACGTCCTATTTTGTCCACACCGCTTTTGGCGATGTCTGTCCGGATACCCGTCGCCTCCTGAAACAGGCGGCGAGGAACGGTGCCTTCGAGGACAGGAACGGGAACTTTGTGCCCGACCTGCCGGTGGAGTACGACAGGGACGGAGACGGGAACCCGGACACCTACTTCGAGGCGCCGGACGGGCAGCGGTTGGCAGAGAGCCTCTCGGCGGCCATCGTCGATATCCTCAGGCGTACGTCTTCCGGGACAGCTGTTTCGATCCTGTCCACGAGCGCCCACGGAGAGGGAAGCCTCTTCCAGGCCTACTTCAAGCCCGAAGAGTTGAGCTTCATGGGCGGGCAATCCGCCAGGACGGATTGGCTCGGGTTCCTCCACGGGCTCTGGGTCGACGACCACGGAAACCTGCGGGAAGACAACGGCGATTTCAAGCTCATCTACGAGGAAGACAATATTATCCGGTTCTACTTCGAGGAAGAAGTTGGGACGCGCATCAAGAGGGACTATGTATCCTCAGACGATCCGTATGGAGACGGGAACTGGGAGGAGACGAACGTATCGCTCAGGGACATGCGTTCTCTTTTCGAGGCCGGGAAGAAGCTTGCCCTGCGGGATATTTCCACCAGCCCGAGGAAGATCTACACGAGCCTGGACAGCGCGAATCTCGTCGAATTGGATCCGTTCAACGCGGCCGCATTCAAGGACTACCTCCGGGTACCCACTGTTGGCGAGGCCGAGGACGTCATTCGGCACACCCTCGGAGAGGATCTCCCAGGCATGCGATCACGGGAGATCTTTCTGGACACGGACGGCGATACGGTCCCGGACAAGGAAGGAGTGTGGCGACTCGGGGATATCATCTATTCCACACCTGCCGTCGTGTCCCGTCCCATGGAAAACTACGATGAAATCTACAGCGATCCGACGTACGACGAGTTCGAGGTGCGCTACGCGAGGGGACCCAATTCCGGCTCCTTCCAGCCGAGGCCCACGGTCGTATACGTGGGGGCCAACGACGGGATGCTGCACGCATTCAACGCCGGGGTTTACATGCCGGGGGACGACAAGGCCACCGGATCGCGAGAGCACGGCCGGTACACGGAGCTCGATTACCCGAGTTACTACACGAATGCCCTGGGCTATTCGCCCCAAAGGGGCGAGGAGATATGGTCTTATGTCCCGCACAACCTGCTTCCTCACCTCCGATGGTTGACGAGCATGGGCTATAGCCATGTCTACTATGTGGACCTCAAGCCCAAGATCGTGGACGTCCGGATCTTCACGCCGGATGCGACGCACCCGGGAGGGTGGGGAACCGTGTTGATCGGGGGGTTGCGTTTGGGCGGCGGCACGTATCTGGTAGACGATTTCAACCAGGACGGAGCCATGGACGATCCCGAGGTGTTTTCGTCCTGCTACTTCGCTCTGGACATCACAAATCCGGGTGCTCCAGCCCTCCTCTGGGAGTTCAGCAGCCCGAACGACCTCGGCTTTTCCTCGAGCTACCCGGGGGTAGCCCGGGTGGGACACAGAGACGATCCGGGAGACTGGTATGTCGTCTTTGGGTCCGGGCCGACGAACTACGAGGGGACGAGCGACCAGCCGGCCTCGATCTACGTACTCGACTTGAAGACCGGAGCCCTTGTTGAACAATTCAGCGGTGCTCCCATGGAGACGAACAGCTTCAGGGGGGGAGTTGCGACGCTGGACTTCAACCTGGACTACCAGACCAATGCGCTCTATGTGGGCGAGAGCCATGATTCAGGCGGGACCTGGGGGGGCAAGATGCACCGCTTCTTCATTGCAACGCCGGGGACAGCCCTCTATCCGTCCCCGAATTCATGGACGGTCACGACGCTGGCCTCTACAAAGGAACAGCAGCCCATCACAGCCGCGCCGGGGATTGCCGCAGACCAGACGAACACGCCGTGGGTCTACTGGGGAACGGGCCGCTTCTTTTCAGAACTCGACAAGATGGAGTTGGACACGCAGGGTTTTTATGGCGTGAAAGACAAGACATTGACCGAAGGAGGAGCGGCGGAGGGCCACAGCCCTTCGGATCTGATCGATGTCAGCGACGTGGTCGTAACCTTTGGCCAACCGAGCACGGTTACAGGCTCGGACGTGGTGTCGAACGACAGCGGGTGGGACGAGATGGCTGCCGAGATGCGGGGCACGGAAGCCAGCCCGACCCATGGGTGGTATTTCGAAGTGACGGACATTGCAGGCGCGAATGCCGGGGAAAGGGTGTTGGTCAAGCCGAGCATCTTCGGAGGTCTGGCCATGTTTACCTCCTTCAAACCCATCGACGATGTGTGCAAGACGGGGGGCGATGGCCGATTGTACGCCGTGTACTTTGAAACAGGCACTCCTTTCAGCCGAGGAGTATTCGGCCTCATGGATCCGGTGCCCGGAACGCCGCTGGCCCGGTCGATGGATATCGGCGAAGGGCGGCCCTCCAGCCTGGCGATCCACGTGGGGCAGGAGAAGGGGGGCAAGATGTACGTGCAGCAGAGTACAGGAGAGATCAAGGAGATGGAGTTGAAGCCCCCCATAGATCCAAAGAGCGGATCCGTGCTCTGGTGGGAAGAGTAGAGGACGAAGGAGACAGAACCATGAAGGCGTCGACCATCTGTTTTGTTTGTGCCCTGGGGATTCCGATGCTTTTTCTCGGTTGCGGCGGAGACAACGATGAAACGGGCTCTCTATCCGTCAGGATAACCGATGCAAAGCCCCTGCTCGAGGTGGATGCGATTCAGGCGCGGATCACCTTTGATGAGGTCAGGGCGCACAGGGCAGGGGGAGGCTGGGTCTCGCTTCCCATGGCCGAAAGGCCTTACACGATTGACCTGCTCCAGTTCATCGATGGGAACTCCACAGAACTCGTTCCTCCTGTGGAATTGGAATCAGGCAAATATACGCAACTTCGCCTCGGAATAACCGAAGGGTCCCTGGTGACCGCCGAAGGGGATGAGCCACTCGAGATTCCCTCGGAATACCTGAAGACAGACAAGAATTTTGACTTCGACGTGGATAGTGGCGAAGCCGTTGATCTGATGGTTGACTTCGATTTGAGCCAATCGATCAAGCCGAAGCAGGACGGCTATCAGCTGAAGCCGGTTCTTCATCTGAACGAGACGCAGAGAGCGGCACAAATTCGGGGAAGTATCGCGGCGGCGACCTTCGTGGATTCGGAAGCAGCAGTCACTGTGATCCATGACGGTGAAGAGTATACGAAGCTTCTTGTAACAAAGACAGACCCCGTGGACCCGACCGAATTTCGCATCTTCTGGCTGGTTCCGAACAACGAGTACACGGTCAAAGTCGATGGCACGATACACTATGAGGAAGAGGTTGCCTCTACCGATCTCGAGCCTGGCGAGGTGTTTACCCTGCTCGGATCACCCATCTAATCTTACAGGCACAGGCAGAGGGTATCCCAGATGCAGTTGCCGTCTATGTCGCAACGGCGCACCTGCTTGCAATCGGTAGAGCCTTCGGGCGCGCTCCCGGACGTCGGTGCCGGCGGATTGGAGGGTGCGACAACAGGTTTTACCACGGGCGGTGGAGGCGGCATGGTGTCGTCAACCGAATCGCACACCGCACCCTTCTGGCAGTCCTCACCCGATGCGTCGCATAGCCATTCCCATTTACATTCAGCGCAAGCACCCAGGGGCCAGATCATGGCCCAGAGGATGAGCGCAACCAGGATCTTTATGGGCAGACGTACATCCATTGAACTCGTAACGGCCTTTGCTTTGCTCACTGTCAGGTCCTTTTTCATTTCCCTTC
>JAUWSZ010000041.1 GCA_030609865.1 bacterium
GTGAGGCTTCCCCGGCAGGTGCCGTTTGTGTGGGCCATGGAGATCCTGCTCACCTGCGAGTTCATAAGCGCCCAGCAGGCCCTCGAGATCGGACTGGTCAACCGGGTCGTACCCAAAGAAGAACTCATGCCCACAGCGATGAAGATGGCGGAGAAGATCTGTGAGAACGCACCGCTCGCCATCCAGGCCGTCAAGAGGTCGGTTCGCCAGTGCATGGATCTCAAGATGGAGGATGCATTGAACCTGGAACTGCATATCGCAGCCGAGGTCTTCATGACCGAGGATGCCAGGGAGGGGCCCAAGGCCTTCAAGGAGAAGCGGAAGCCGGTCTGGAAATCGAAGTGAAAGCCGAATCAGGACTCGAGGAGCGGAACGGATGAGTCTGAAGGACAAGTACGCGATCGCAGGCGTGGGCCTGACCAGGTTCGGCAAGATCCCCGGTGTGAGCACCATGTCCTTTACGTTGGAGGCCATGAAGATTGCCATCGAGGATGCAGGCCTCACGCGGGACGATGTGGACGGTGCCCTCGTGCTCAGCCCGGTGATGTTGGGTGAACAACATGGTTGGGGAGCGAGGGTGGCAGCGCTGATGGAAATATCGACCACCTTTACGAACACCATGGATATCGGAGGCGCCACGCCGATCGCGATGATCCAGACCGCGGCCATGGCCATCGACGCGGGCATGTGTAATGTAGTGGTCTGTGCTTTCGGCAACCAGAACAACCCCCAGGGCGTGCACATGTCGCTGCCGAACCTGGAGTTTACGATGCCTTACGGAGACATCGGAGCCATCCCGTTTCAGGCGCACATTGCGCGGAACCACATGCACAAGTATGGGCTGACGAGCCGCCAACTGGGCGAGATTTCGGTGACGTGCCGCAAGCATGCCTGCCTGAACCCGGATGCCCAGATGTGCCGGAAGGGACCGATCACGATCGAGGACCACCAGACCTCACGTATGATCATCGAACCCCTCCATCTCCTGGATATCTGTGTGAACACGGATGGCGGGGGCGCCGTGGTGGTGACCTCTGCAGAACGGGCAAAGGATCTTCGGCATCCACCGATCTACCTCATGGGGCTGGGACAATCCCACTCGTCGGAGATGATGCCTCCCTGGCCCGAGAAGACCGAGCACCGGGGCGGCACGAAAGCGGCGGAGATGGCCTTTGGGATGGCCGGGGTCACGCACAAGGATATCGACGTGGCGCAACTCTACGATGGTTTCTCCATCCTGGTCATCAACGAACTCGAGAATTTCGGTTTCTGCAAGCTGGGAGAGGGGGGGAGCTTCGTGGAGGGAGGCAGACTGGGCCTGGATGGAGAGCTGCCGTCCAACACGGCCGGCGGACTCCTCTCCGAGGGACACCTGATGGGCATGGGGCACGTGGTCGAGGCGGTTCGCCAGCTGAGGGGGCAGTGTGGAAAACGACAAGTCAAGGATGCGGAGATCTGTTTCGTCAACGGCTACGGAGGGGCCCCTCACGAATACCCTCCCACCCTGAGCTACAGCACACTCATCCTGAGGAGGTAGGATCGATGTTCGAGAAGCCGGTGCCCTTGCCTACAGAGGATTCGGAGCCGTTCTGGAAGGCCTGCAAGGAGCACGAACTGCGCATGCAGCGGTGCAAGAATTGCGGACACGTGCGGTTTCCGCCCAGTGTGCTCTGTCCGAAGTGCACGAGCCTGGAGGCGACGTGGGACAAGCTCTCCGGAAGAGGGGAGGTCTTCACATTCATCATCGTTCACCAGACCTACCATCCTGCCTTTGACGAGGACATGCCGTACAATGTGGCGTTGGTCCGCCTGGAAGAGGGGCCGACCTTTCATTCGAACATCGTTGAATGCAAGAACGAAGACCTTTACTGTGGGTTGCCGGTGGAGCTGGTCTTCGAAGATCGAACCGAGGAGATCAGCCTGCCGAAATTCCGGCCCCGTTCTCGTTGAGGAAGAGGGTTCGAGCTTACTTCATATCCGAAGGAGGCCAAGAAAGATGGATTTCAGATTCACAGAAGAGCAGGAGGCCTTCCGTCAGACGATCCGGAAGTTCGTCGAGCGGGAAACCTCCCGTGAGCTGGACCGGCAGTTGGAAGAAGAGGGACGTTTTCCGTTCGAGTTGGTCGACAAGATGGCGGAGACAGGCCTCTTGGGCCTTCCCTTTCCAGAGAAATACGGTGGGGTGGGAGGGACTGTGATGGACTTCGTGATCGCCGCAGAAGAGCTCGCCTACGGGAGTGAGGCAGCTTGTGGCATCTTCCTGGGGCCCGTCTTCTTTGCAGGGGAGCAGATCTACTTGAACGGAAGCGAAGAACAGAAGAAGGAGTACCTCCCGCAAATCGCGAAGGGAAAGCTGCGAGGCGCGTTTGCCCTGACCGAACCGGATGCGGGCTCGGACGCCTCGGCCATCACCACGAGTGCCGTCCGGGACGGGGACGACTACGTGATCAACGGGCAGAAGACGATGATCTCCGGGGCGGACATCGCCGATATGATCATGACCTGCACCAAGACCGACAAGGAGTGCAGACGATACGAGGGGATTTCCATCTTCATGGTTCCGGGAAAGGTGGAGGGCCTGACGGTACGGAAGATGAAGAAGCTCGGAAACAACATGCTCAGCACGTGCGAGCTCTTCTTCGACAACGTGCGGGTACCCAAGGAGAACATCCTGGGCGGCCCGGAGGGCCTGAACCAGGGCTGGTTGCAGATGATCAACAACCTGGATGTGGAAAGGATCATGATCGCAATCCTGTACACAGCCATTGCACAGCGCGCCTACGATGATGCCCTGGCATACGCAAAGGAACGAAAGCAGTTCGGAAAACCCATCTCGCAGTACCAGATGATCCAGCAGCTGCTCGCAGACATGCTCGTCGAGATTCGCGCCTCCCGTCTCCTCACCTACCATGCGGCGTGGCTGAAGGAACAGGGGGAGTTCTGCTCCGTGGAGGCCTCTATCGCCAAGATCCATGCGACCGAGGCGGCCAAAAAGGTCACGATCGACGGGATGCAGGTACTCGGAGGATACGGGTACATGATGGAGTACGACATGCAGCGGTACGTGCGGAATGCTCTGCTCGGAACGATCGGGGGAGGAACGAACCAGATCCAGAGGCTCATCATTGCGAAGCTCGAGGGAATGATGTAGGAAGAGGTCTGCTATGGAGCAAGGAAGCGTCCTCGAAAAGAGACCCGTCCCGAGCTACTGGAAGAAGTTCCGGCAGCTGGTCCTTCAAAACCGTACGATCTCATCCACCAATTTCGTGGATCGCCTGGCCGAGGTCTACGAAGACCGACCGGTCTTCTATCTGGATCAGAGGTTGGACTACTCTTTTTTTTCCGGCTCCGAGATCAGCTACCGGACCCTCTCTCGGTTCACGAATCGGATCGGCAATGCGCTTCTCAAGCTGGGCGTGCAGAAGGGGGATCGGGTCGGCCTGGTCACGTACAACCGGGTCGAGCTGGCCTTTGCCGAGTTTGCCTGCATGAAGATTGGTGCGATCCCTGTGCCCTTGAACTTTATGCTCAAGGCAAAGGAGATCAACTACCAGATGGAGAACAGCGGGGCCACGGTGTTGATCACCGACTCCGATATCTTTCGTGATCATATACAGGATCCGGACAGGGTACCCGCGATCAAGACATGGATCATGATCTCCCCCCGCGACCCCCCCCCCGGTTTTCTTTCCCTTGGGGAGATCATGGACGAAGCCTCAGAAGACCTAGTACCCGCCACGCTCTCCAGTCCAGACGATACAGTCCTGATCTTCTACACCTCCGGGACGACGGGCGTACCCAGGGGGGCGATGCTGACGGACGGCAACCTGATGGCCACGGTTCAGAAATATTGCATGCTCTTTGGGATTCTCCCCACGAATCGAAGACAGTTGGCCCTGCTCGTAATGCCCGTGGCCCACACGAGCGGCCACCAGAACCTTCTGATCCTGATGTCCATGGCGATCCCGATGTTCTTCCTGAGCCGCTTCGACCCGGCCGATGTTCTTGACAGGATCGAGAAGTACCGGGCCACCTTCTTTGCGGGGATTCCGGCCATGTTCAAGTTGTTGCTCAGGGCCGGTGCCGACCGGCAAGACCTGACCTCGATCCAGGTTTGGGGAGGAGGCGCCGATGCCTTTCCCCCTGAGTTGGTCAGGCAATTCCGGGAATTCTCGAAGCGGCGGAAATGGGGAATCCCGATCAAGCCCATGTTCGTCCACGGGTACGGCATGGCCGAGACCGGGGGACACATATGCATCAGCCCCCCCTGGGGCCCAAAGTGCGCGGGGTGGGCGGTGCCGGGGGTTCAACACCGCCTCGTGGATCCATTTGGAAAGCCTGTAGAGGCCGGAGAGCCTGGGGAGTTGCAGATCAAGGGGCCCATTGTCATGAAGGGGTACTGGAACGACCCGGAGAAGACGAAAAGGGCATTCCAGGACGGGTGGTTTTGCACCGGGGACATCATGCGGATGGGCAAGTGGAAGGTGCTGGAATTCGTCGACCGGGCGAAGGATGTCATCAAGTGCGGCGGATACAGTGTCTTTCCCACCGAGCTCGAACATCACCTGGCCGAGCATCCAAAGGTCGAACGCGCCGTCGTTGTCGGGGTTCCGCATTCGATCAAGGGAGAGATGCCGGTAGCTGTGGTCAAGCTCCGGGAAGGAAAGCAGGCTACAGAGGAGGAGTTCGAGAGCTGGGCGGACGAAAGGATCGCATCTTACAAACGTCCGCGGGCGTATCTGTTTACGGATTCGATTCCGATGACCTTCAGTCTCAAGCCCCTGCGCAAGGACCTGAGGAAGTGGGCGGAGAAAGCCCTTGGGGCCGATTGGGGGGAAAGGTAAGAGAATGCCTATATGGGTAGCGATTTTAATCGCCGTGGCGGCCACCAGCCTGATGAATTTCGGACTGGCCCTTCAGAAGAAAGGCGCTGCCGCCCTGCCGATCATCGGGGAAGAGAAGGGGGGAAGGGTATTCAAGGCCTTTATGTCGAGCCGTATCTGGGTCGCAGGTACTATGTTGATGACGTGCGGATGGGGCCTGTACCTCGTCTCGACAAAGTTCGCCCCCATCTCGATCATTCAGCCGACCCTCGGCGTAGGCCTCGCCGTTTTGGCTCTCTTCAGCGTGTTCTACCTGCACGAGAAGATCGGGCCCCTGGAGTGGACGGCCTTTGCGGCCATGCTCACCGGCATGATTCTCCTCGGACTGAGCGCGACCGACGAAGGAAAGCCTCCTCTGCCCGAGTGGCCACCCCTGCTCGGGGTTACCGCGGCCGTCCTCGGGCTCTCGGTGATTGCCTACGTGCTCGGGAAGCGCGGCGCTCTGGCCGGCATAAGGACGGATTCGCTGCTCGGGATGGTCTCCGGGCTGTTCATCGGACTTGCCGCACTCTACACCAAGGCCATGTTCACCTTCCTTGATGAAGGGCAAAGGTTCATCGGCCTCGGGGTGTGCCTGACGGTGGTCATCGCTGCTAATGTGATCGGCCTCGGCGTGATGCAGAGCGGGTTTCAGAGGGGCAAGGCCCTGGTTGTGGTGTCCCTGGAGGCTGTCATCAACAAGATAGTGGCCATCATCGGCGGTATGATCGCCCTGGCAGAGTTTTTGCCCGAGGACCCGGCCAAATCGAAGATGCGGGTTGCCGCCTTCATCCTCATCCTGTTTGGTACGGCGGCCCTGGCAAGGTTCGGTGGCGCGGAACTTGCGGAGAAGATGGAAGAGGCAGATTCCTAATGCGGCTTGCGCCGCAAGGCGGGGCCCCCTGTTTCTTGATTGATTAAGAGAAAAGAGCTGTTGCATAAACTGGTTCTGTGAAAAGGGAGCATGAACCGATGAGAATTCTGAGACGATTGTCGGCAACTTTGTCCATGACCCTGTTCATCCTCGGCCTCTTGATTCAGCCTGTCTGGGCGGACGTGGAGCCCGGGGAAACCATCGACAAGAGCAACTATGAGAAGATCGAGGGATTGGTGCCCGATTTCATCTTGGATTGGGTCAAGACCGGCGATCTCCAGATGAAGATCGGAAAGCTCAACTTCGACGCAAAGGAGTTTTTTCCCCAGGAGGTCAAGGACAACTGGCAGGCAAACGTGGGGCGGTACAAGATCAACGAACACAACGGGATCATCGATGCGAAAACAGGGGAGCTGGCCCGGGGCATCAAGGGATTGCCCTTTCCGGAGCCGGACCTTACGGATTCCACATTTCCGGTCATGTTGATGTGGAACTATCTGTTCAACGAGAACTTCCAACAAGGAATAATCAAAGAAAAGCTGGCTTGGCTCAGCATCGGCCGCCGCGGTGTGGAGAAGACCGTGGTCCTGGATCAATACTACACGCAGTTGGATCCAACGAAATCCAACGAGGACTAGGCGCAGCTTACGATTTTCCGGCAACCTTTCAGTTTGTCAGGTATAGGTACGCTGGCCATCTATGCGTTGGATCCGTTGCATAACGGAATACGATATGCGTACACACCTGAGCTGAGGCGTGTGAAGCGGTTGTCTCATCGGGTGGCCGGCTCTGACACGCACTTCGGCCTGGATGGCGCCCCGGATGATTCCTGGGTCGGCGGTCCCAAGACGAACATCGAAGAAGGCACTTATCGCACCATCGGAGAACGAGATGCCCTGGTGTGCTACTTCTCCCCGGACTCGAGGAAGATCGATTGGAACAAAAAGGGCGAGCTGGAAATGGGCTATGCAAAAACCGGGGTCAAACTTACCGTTGGATGTGAAGACGACAGCTGGCAGGGCGCTCCCTGGCACATCATGGATATGATCTGGGTGAAATCAAAGGTGTGGGTCGTCGAGTCACGCAGCACGGACCCGAATTACGGATACGGGCCTTGCGAAGGCTGGATAGAGCAGGGAACCTTCTTTCATGTCTACAAGCGGATCACGGATCCGAGCGGCAAGCTCTGGAAGGGGGCCTACTTTCCCGCACAAGGGGTCGAGAGCACGGACGGCAAGTACCACCTCATCAAGAATATCGCTTGGGTAGAGGTGGACATGAGGCGCGACCACGCAAGCACGCTCTGTGGTCCGCACCGAGAGGGAATGTATCGAAAGATATTTGCGAAGGATGTAGATCAAAGACTGTTCACCCGGGCTGGCTTTGTCAAGTTCTACAAATGAGCCATGAGGAGAAACATGCGGCCAGGGAAGAGGATATCGTGTATCGGCCTGGTTGGGATCTTGGTTTGTTGCTGCCTCATCGGGCTGGATTCACTTGCCGAAGAGGGTAATTCTATTCGGGCCGATGTGAATCTTTTCGCAGCCGCGGTGCTCTCCGAGGGGCGGTCCATTGTGGTTGGGGATCGGGGGAAGATATTCCTGTCAGAGGATGGAGCCGGAACCTGGAAGGCGATCGACAGCGGGACGACAAGTGCTTTGGCGACAGTTTGCTTCCCGGATGATCGACGCGGTTGGGCTGCCGGTCAGGGTGGCGTGATCGTCCATTCGCCGGATGGGGGGGTGACATGGGAGGCACAATCCTCTGGAGTCGATGCATACCTGCTCGCCATTGATTTCTTCGACCCCCGTCACGGCCTGGCAGTCGGCGCCGATTCCACGGCTGTGATGACGACCGATGGTGGAAGGACGTGGAAGAGGGCATCCCTCAACTCATCACTGGATTTGATAGAGGAGGTCAACCTGTTTGCCGTGGTAATGACGGATGCGCGGAAGGCGTGCGTTGCGGGTGACGGCGGCAGGATCTTCACCACCGAAGACGGTGGAGAGCGTTGGGTAGAATCCAAGTCTCCCCTTTACGACGAAGAGATGATGGAGGGAAGGATTCTGTATTCGATGGCCTATGACGCGGGTACCCTTTATGCGGTCGGCATCGACGGTGTCTTTGTCACATCGAGGGATCAGGGCAACACTTGGGTCGAGCGTGAAACAGGCTTCCCGGGGCCGGAACTGTACTGCATCGATGTCGTAGACGGGGTAGGCCTGGCCGGGGGTTCGGGTGGACACATCATCCGGACGCCCGATGGAGGATCGACCTGGAGCTTAGTCGAGGTGCCCGAAGAGGTCACGCGCTACTGGTTGAGCGGGGTTGATCTTCAGAAGGCCCCCTCCGGAGGCATCCGTGGCCTGATCGTGGGGGAGGAGGGCACATTGGGTCACCTGGAGAGCGGGGCCCTCTCCTGGTAGCATCATCGACCGAAAGGACAGGGATGGAACGCGAGCGTGAGAAGAGCGGACAGGCACCCCGGAGGGGCATGTCCTGCGATGTGAAGTTCATCCTGCGATTTCGGATCCCGGTCCTGATCGTGTTTCTGGCCGTCACGGCCCTCCTCTGCTTGCAGCTCGAGAACATCAGGTTGACCGCAGACCCTCTGGGGTCGATGTATCCCGCCGGACACCCCTTCCTGCCTGCTCTGGAGGCCATCGAGGAAATGGCCCCGGAACCTCGCATGCTGATCGCAATCGTAGAAACAAAGCACGGGGACATTTACAACAGCGAGACGATCCGGAAGATCAACAATGTCACAAGGGCGTTGATGAAGATCGATGGGGTGTTGCCCGGAGAAATCACCTCTTTGACCCGGGGGGTTGCCCACTACGAGAACACGAGCGAAGGGCTGGCCATGGACGCCATCCTGGGGAGACGGTGGCCGCAGACAGAAGAAGGATTCAAGAAGCTGAAGCGGAAGGTCGCGATTAATCCGATGGGCTTGGGTCGGTATGTTTCCTATGATGGAACCGCCACGATGATTACCGCTACGCTCGTCGATGAACAGGAAAGGGCAAAGACGTCGTACGAGCGGTTGTCTGATGAAGAGAAGGCCGGCTTGTCGTTCGAAGCGCACGAGAATCGAGTCAAAGAGGCGCTGATGGAGGGTCTCCTCAAGGGTGTTGAGGAGATCGAGTCCAAGGAAAAGGATGCCGATCACAACCTCTATTTCATGGGCCCTCAACTCATCCAGGCACAGATGACCTCGATGGGGGGCCGCCACATCCCTCTCGCCGCTGCCGTCATGTTCGTGCTCATCGTTGTGGCTCTCGTCGTCCGTTTCCGGACACTGCAGGGAGTCTTGGTTCCTGTCGTCGTCATGGTCTTGTCCCTGTTGTGGTCCATGGGGATGCTCGGCGTAAGCGGCATCGGATTCAACCCGATGGCCCTTACATTTCCGTTGATCCTGGGCTTGTTCTCCTTGGCTTACGGCGTGTTGGTGCTGGAAGGGTACAATCGCTCCCACGAAACAACAGGGGACAAAGGCGAGGCGATCGGCGCAGGCTACGGAAATGCTCCGGCTGCCGCATCGATCCTGACGGCCGGTCTGGCCATCGTCTGCTTGTGCGTTACACGCGTTCCGATGCTCAAGGATCTGGCATGGCTGGGTTTGTTCTGGCTCGTAGGCACGGCGGTCGTCGTGCTCGTCTTTCTCCCTGTCTTGATGTCCCTTTTGCCGGCGCCCGGCAGCAGCAGACCTGTACGAGACTTGTGTCAGTCCAGTGCGGCAGGCATTTCAAAGCTGTCCTCTGGCAAAGGGAGGTCTCTCTTGTTGGGCTTGCTGATTGCCATCCTTCTCATCGGTGGCATCTGCGCGAGGAGGCTCGAGATCGGTGACAACGTCCCCGGACCCTCCTATATCCGTCCCGGCCATCCCTGGAATCAATGTTTCCATTTGATGAGCGAGAAGTTCATGGGCCCCTATCAGCTGCTGGTCTACGCGAAGGCAAAGGAAGAGGGCGGTTTGTTGGATCCCGAGGCAGTGAACGCCATCGGGGATTTCAGCCGATACTTGAAGCATCAATGTGGTGCAAAGGACAGTA
>JAUWSZ010000652.1 GCA_030609865.1 bacterium
GCCAGGGGGGCCCTGCCCAGGTTCGTGTGCAAGAGCACGCCCGTTGCATTCACGACGGGACGCAGACTCGGCAGGAGCAGCTTGCGAGCCTCTCGCAAGACCTCCTCGTGGGTCTGCTCTGGCGATTCCGGTTCCATCCGATCCCCCAGTAGGATCTCTTCTCGTTGACGATCCAGAACGTGTCGGGCGGCCTGTCGAAGGGCCCATCGAGGGAGGGCCTCCTCCTGTTCGGCGCGCTTGATCTCCGAACCGTCCAGGATCTCATGAACAGCAGGAAGACGCCTCAAGATCGACTGCGTTGCGTGTGGCTCGCTCGGCATGGAAACAGAAGCCCTGGTGCGGCTTACGCCGCAAGGCGAAAGGTGAAAGGTGAAAGGCGAAAGAAAAAACGTCGAATCTCCCTTTATCTTAGATGGCGGGGTGAAAAATCACAAATCGAGGCGGAATCTGCCGCTTTTCGAGGCTCCGGTGGGCCTTGCGGATATCGCCTTTCCTTGCCATTTCCCAGGGGCCTGTCTAGAATTGTCTGACAGACGAAAATCTCCTACGACGCGTTTCGAGAACGACTGCAATGAATGACGAACTTTCCATGAACGTCCGAAGGCCTGCCCGCTATATGGGTTCCGAGCTGCACGCGGCTCGTTGCCCGCAACGGGGCGACCTTCGCGTGGGGCTTGCCTTTCCCGACCTCTACGAGGTCGGCATGTCACACCTGGGCCTGAATCTGCTCTATGATTGCCTGAACCGAGCCCCGGGGCTCTTCGGCGAGCGTGTTTTCATGCCTGACGAGGATCTGGAGCACCTTCTCCGCGAGAAGGGAATCCCCCTGACAACCCTCGAGACCAAGCTGCCGTTGCGCCAACTGGACGTTCTCGGCTTCAGTCTGGCGTACGAACTCACCTACACCAACGTGCTCGGAATCCTGGACATGGGCGGGATCCCGCTCCGGTCTTCCGAGCGATCCACGGACCATCCCCTCGTGATTGCGGGGGGCCCCTGCGCATTCAATCCGGAGCCTCTGGGTTCCTTCATAGACGCCTTCGTGGTTGGAGAAGCCGAGTTTCTCATCGTGGAGATATGTCGCACCGTGCGGGAATGGAAGGCCAGCGGAAGCTCCCGACAGGACCTGCTGAGGGCCCTCGATCGGATGCAGGCCGTGTACGTGCCCTCTCTTTTCGAATGGAGGCTTCAGGGCGCCGATGGAAGACACGGGCTCGTCTCCTTGACGGGTCGCTATCGATCGGTAAGAAAATGCGAAATTTCCAACCTCGATGAGGCCCCTTACCCGGCCAACCCACTGGTGCCGTTCGCTCGGATCGTACACGACAGGATCAGCATCGAGGCGGCCCGGGGGTGTCCCCGTGCCTGCCGCTTCTGTCAGGCAGGCAACCTCTACCGCCCTTATCGAGAGAGGAGTCCCGAACGACTGCTGGAAATCGCCCAGCAGAGCCTCGAGAAGACCGGGTATGAACAGGTTTCCCTGCTCGCCCTCAGTATCGGCGACTACTCCTGTATCGGCCCGCTGGTCCGGGACCTGATGCAGCAGCTGGCCCCGAAGAGGGTGTCCCTTTCCCTTCCGTCGTTTCGGGTGGGGTCCCTGGATGACTCGGTGGTCCAGGAAATCCTTCGTGTACGGAGAACAGGGTTCACCCTGGCCCCGGAGGCAGGGAGCCCACGGCTGCGAAATGTCGTGAACAAGAACATTTGCGAAGAAGAGCTCTTTCGCACAGCCCATCTGATCGCCCGCCTTGGCTGGCGATCGTTGAAACTCTATTTCATGATAGGCCTCCCCACCGAGACGGAAGAGGAGGTGGAGGAGATCGTGCGGCTCGCACAGAGGATTCGCGCCCATGCGAAGACAGCAAGGGCGGGAGGCTTCCAGGTAACCGTCAACGTATCCTCCTTTGTGCCCAAGGCACACACGCCCCTCCAGTGGGTCAGGCAACAGGCCTGGCAGGTGTCCGAGGAGAAGCAGCGATTCCTTCGGCAGAGGCTCAAGCAGCCGGGGTTTCGGCTGAAGTGGCACGATGTTCGGCTCAGCCTTCTGGAGGGAATGTTCGCCCGTGGCGACAGGAACCTCGGTCGCCTCCTCGAGGCGGCCTACCGCCTGGGTTGTCGAAGAGACGCCTGGAGCGAATACCTGCGGTTCGATCTTTGGGAGAAGGCCTTCGAGCAAACCGGCATAAACCCCGCAGACTATCTCGACCCGTATCCTGACCCGCAGGGGCCCCTCCCCTGGGATTGGATCGATACCGGGATGCCCCGACAATGGTTTCTCGAGGAGTATCAGAAGGCCCTGCAATCAAACTGCACGGATTTCTCCTGTTCAGGCAGTTGCGACGAATGCGGCGTTTGCGCGAAAGCCCCCGATGGGGGGGAGGCGCGTCAAAGACCCCTTCCCGACGCCCCGCAGACCATGCCGTCCAACGCCTCCCGCGCAGGCCCCTCCGTCCGGGGGAGAGGAGAACGTCCTGCTGCACGATTGCGGCTTCAGTATGTCAAGCGGCATCCCGCATCCTATTTGAGTCACCTGGAAACGCTCACCGTGTTTCACAGGGCCCTCAGGAGAAGCCAACTCCCGATCCACTACACGGGGGGAGAACACCCCCACCCGAAGATGGCTTTCAGTCCCGCCCTTCCGGTCGGTGTGGAGAGCCTGGCGGAGTACCTGGATTTGTGGCTCTCGAAAATGCCCGAGGGAGGGGAAGTAGAGAACGGACTGAACGCGGTCCTCCCGGAGGGGATCTCCGTGCTGGATGCACGACCGGTCCCACTGAACGCCTCCTCCTTGGAGC